>JAJYHI010000063.1 GCA_021784835.1 bacterium | reverse complement strand
GTGATATGTTATTTTATTTTAAAACATATAAAATTATATCGCGTAAACTGAGGAATAACAAGAGGTTTTAGTGTTTTTACCGTGAATTTTATTTAATATTTTGCGAGTCTATGTCTGGATTAGGGTTTAATCCCTAATCCCGATTTAGAACGCTTATTAATATTTCTATTTTCATGGCGATTTTTAGTTTAGATAAACAATTAAAATACCTTAAATCACCGTTAGAGACTATAAAAATTGATTTAACAAGTTATAAATACCCGATTCCCGCTTACGCGGGAATGATACCTTTTAGGTTAAAGCCTCAATCCCTTCATATTCATTCTCGCGTAAGCGGGAATCCATGATAAAAAATTTCTAACGGTGATTTAAGTTAGTTATATTAATTTGTATCGATACATTCCGCATTTTCGTCGGGAAGTCCGGTTTCGGCGGATAAACATGGGGCTTTAAATAAGTAGCCGTGCCACATTCCATGCAGCGTTCTTGACGTTACGACCGTCCAGAAAAATGCAAGCATTATAATAAAAGCGCCGCCCAATACTTTAAACAGTCCTATTCCGGTTATTCTGAACAGTGCAATAGTCGCAGCCGTATATACGCCCAAAGGAAACGTAAAACCCCACCAACCCATATTGAAAGGCAGGTCTTCCTGCATATACCTGAGAGTCATAAGAACGGCAGTTATAAGCCACCAAAAGCCTAATCCCCAGAGAATAAGTCCGCCTATAGGTCCGAAACCGTAAGCCGTTTTTGCGTAAATTTCAAGTTTTGTTCCGGCAAACACTGCAGGCGCGTCGTTTCCTAGAAGAAGCAGGCCTAAACTGCCCGTCCCAATCGGTCCCAGCGTCAGCCAGGTAGATACCGCCATATCTCTATGCGGCAGTTTGTGCCATGCAAGGCGCAAAAATAATATAACGAGGATGCCGAAGGCAAGCGGAACCGAGAACGCCCACAGCGCATAACCTAATATTATAACGTATCTGCCGACGGCGGGAGCAACGTGCGGCGCTAAAAAACCTGCGGATGCCGCAGCGACTTCTGCCGGCACTATAGGCAAAAGCCATATCGCGGTCATATCTTCTATGCTGTGCTTATGATTAGTGAACATATAGAAAGGAACAAGCAAACCCACCACTATCGAAATGAAAGCGTCAAAATACCATAAATTTAGAGCAATCTGCGTCGCGCCTTTGCCTGCGAATAGCAAAATTCCGTTTATTATAGTTATCAATCCCATAGGTATGGCGCCTAAAAACATCGATTGCACCGGATGTCCGAGAAGTTTTTTGGCGGATTCGAAATAAAAAACGAAACGTCCTATAAAAAGAACGCTAAATACCGCGAATAGCGCAATGTTTACAATCCATAAACTTTCGGCTATCAGATGCAGTCCGGCGACTTTATAAGGGAAAGCAGCGAGCATAAGGGATAGAATGCCCGTACCCATGTTCATCGTGAACCAGTTAGGAGTAAACTGTTTTATAAGGTCGGTCGGATGAGACATCTGCTTAAGCGGTCGCAGACCGTCGGCTATCCTATTTATTTTTTTTCTCATTTTATGCAAACCTCTGCATGAATATTAAATTAATTTTGAGCTGGCTTAAATAAACCGGCATACAAAATATGCCGAATATGCGGCGGTATAATTAAAAGGTTTATCTATACTAGACTATTTTTATCTTAAAGTCAAATTGATGGCAACAATTGATGGCAACAATTGATGGCAACAATTATTTTTCCCTTAAGCCGCGTTAAAAATTTTATTTCCGGCTCTGCGCCGCAGGGGGAACGACGACGCCTGAATATTTTCTAACGCAGGTTCAAGGTGTTTTATTTACCTGTTCTTTACCTTAACAATAAATTGGAAAGCGGGGTATAATTTTAATTAAATGTTATAAAAACGCTATATTATATATTAAAAATAAATAAAATCCTAATTATATTCTTAATTATATTATCTTAGACAAGAGATATATTTTATGCTTAATTCCTCAAATTATCTGCCAAATATTTTAAATCCTTCGACGCATTTCGGATATTTTATATACGGCGAAGGAGGCGTAATAATTTATGTAAACCCATATTTTGCGGAAATTTTAGGGTTTAACGCCCAAGAACTTATCGGTAAAAATTTTGTAGATTTTTTGTTTAATCCCGAAGAAGAAATTAAATCTTATATATCGAGGCGGCTTAACGGAGAAGAATTCATAAGGGAAGACGTCCATTATATTTTTATAACGAAAAAAAAATCGTTAATGCCTATTTCCGTGTCGTCCTATACGGTTTTATACGAAAATAAACCTGCGGGGTTCGTTATTGCTATAGATAAAACGAAAGAAAATCCTATGAAAGACTATTTTTATCCACTAGCCAGATAAACCAGATGATAGTCAGGGTAGCGGACGAGAAAACGCTTCTTCGCAAAATAGCGATATTTTTGTTGATACCGTCGGATACGATGCAGCAGTCGTCGGATATATAGACGATTCAAAATTTTTTAAACAAAAATACGCAAAAGCCAAAACCAAAGAACACGAAGATAATTTAATGTCCATTAAGATAGGGGTTGACCCGGATACGCCTTACGGGAAAGGCTCAGTGGCAAGAGCCTATGCAAGCGAAAGAATCAGCCTTATCTCGGACGTATTAAAAGATTCCGCTTTAAGCGCATGGCATGATTATTACGAAAGATTTAACATAAACTCCGTCTGTTCGATACCTATTCCAAAAAGCGATAAAATAGAATATATATATCTGCTTATGGATTCCATGCAGAACGCTTTCAGCGAAAATAATATAGACAGGATAATAGAAATGGCGAATTCATGTGCGGAAGAAATAGCGGGAATAATAAAAACAGCCATAAATTCCGGCGAAATTTCCTCTTCCGATATATGGGACAGAAATTATATTCCAATTCCCGATACGAATCCTCAAAAATATAGAACAATATAGAACCCTCTTCGCCTCATTCGTAAAAAACCGGATACAGCCGATAGAAGATAAATATCTAAGAATGAATCCGAATTTCATGTTTTTCGTTTTAACCGACGACAACGGCTACGTTGACGCGCACAACGACATTAACGACCAGCCTCTAACCGGAGATTACAAAAAAGACCTTTACGGCAGCCGTTCTATGAGGATTTTCGACGACCCGGTCGGTTTGGCCGTTGCCAGAAATACAGACAGCTTTATCGTCCAGACTTATCCAAGGGACACGGGCGAGGTTATGAGCGATATCGGCGTTCCGATATTCATAGACGGAAAACACTGGGGAGGCATAAGGGTCGGCGCGGGCGAGGACCGCATGAACCTTCTCGAAGAAATTCAGCTGGACGTTTCTTATGCTTTAGAAAAAATAGAGTCCCAGCGGAATATGCTCATTCTTCAGGAGAAACTCAGGATTGCGGCGTTTTACGACGCGCTTACCGGACTGCCCAACCGCCGCGCTCTTACGGAAGAACTGGAAAAAGCCATGGCAAGGGCTATGCGTCAGAACTGGCTGACTGCGGTAGGAATGATAGACTTAGACCGTTTTAAGCCCGTGAACGATACCTATGGACACGAGGCCGGCGATACCGTACTTCAGGTTATAGGAAAGCGGTTGAAAGATTCTCTTCGCAAAACTGATTTCGTCGCAAGAATCGGAGGCGACGAATTTGTTATTTTAATAGAAGACTGTAAAAATATTAACGCCCTAATCCCGATATTTAATAAAATCGAAGAAACGGTCCGTGTCCCTGTCGTGCTTTCGGAAAGCAGGACGGTGGAAGTCGGCTTAAGCATGGGGGTGCATATTTGCCACATAGATAACGACGTCACAGCCGATACGCTTCTGCGGTACGCCGACAACGCGCTGTATCAAAGCAAGGAACATAAAGCGGACAGAAAATGTTACTGGACGGTAACGGATAAATGCAGTTAAAATAAGCGGGGAAGGCATATCATAAAAGGGCGGATACCGGCGGTTATATAATAGCTATCTTACTTAAATAACTATCTTACTTAACGGGCTTTTGCGTAATCAATCGTAAAAGCGGATATAAATCATGAAAACGGCAGGAGCGGTTATTATAACCGTGGACGGCTGTTATTTCGGCTTTATTACCTCCGTTTCGGCATTTTATCCTGCTGCGGCCGAAAGCATTAACAAATCTTGAAGAGGGAGAAGGGTAAGGGGAATGTTTAATAATTAACATTGATTCATAACCCCTTGAACCTCCGTTAGTAATTTTATTTCCGGATTTTATTTCCGGCTCTAAGCCGCCGCGGGAGCGACCGCGCCCAATTTTAAACTTTAGCTTAAAAAGCTTAAACGGCGCAGTTTCATGGGAACCAGGAATCCGGTATCTGCATATATAATAGAAAGGGCAGAATATTTTCTAACGCAGGTTCAAGGCAATATTTAAAATATATATTCTATTTCTATAAATTTTTGTGTTATAATTTTAATTGATATAAAAAATTTTACATATTTATTATATTAATCTTAAACAAAGGAGGCTTTATGAAGGAAAAAAACAAAAAAAACTCATTTTTATTTTTCGTTATTTCGGCATTTGCATTTCTTCTTATTTCAACGGGAATCGCCGTTAAATCATTTGCCGGAAACGGAACCAACTGGACAACGCCATGCGGTTTCGGCAATAATAGAGGCACGTCTTATTTATCCAGTCCATGCAGTTCTTCCTATAATTGCTGCATGGAGGCTCCATCTCCTAAACCGGTAAATGCGGTTAAGAGTTACGTTCCAAAAAAACGCGTTTCTACTTACGATATATCTTCGCACAATATTTATTTTGCTTTAAATAGCGCCGTTCTTACGAGCAAAGACAAAGCTATTCTTAAAAGAAACGCAGAATATTTAAAAAACAATCCAAAAATAGTAGTGCAAATTCAGGGAAATTGCGACCAGAGAGGTTCCGTTTCGTATAATATGGCTCTTGCTTCGAGAAGAGTTAACTCCGCCAAAAATTATCTTGAAAATTTAGGAATTGCATCAAATAGATTAAAAACCGCCGTATTCGGAAAAAGCAGGCTTGCATGTACGGCTGATACCTCATCCTGTTATGCCATAAACAGAAGAGACCATTTTGAGGTTATTTCCAGATAAAAAAATAAAATATTTTCCGGAGACTGTTTTTCTATATAAATTTAATTATAAGATAACGGCCTCCGGATTTTTTTAAAATTAAATTAAATGTGCCTGGCAATACCTTCAAAGGTTATAGAAATAAAAGACGAAAGTACTGTTATCGTCGACACTATGGGGTCTAAAAGGCTCGTTTCTACGATGCTTCTGGAAGAACCCGCCTCAATAGGCGATTATCTGCTCATACACGTGGGTTACGCAATGCAAAAAATAGACGAAAAAGAAGCCATGGAAAGCCTTAGCCTGTTTAGGGAAATCGAAATAAAAACGACATAATAACAAAATAAAAAATATAAATTATGCTTAATAATCTTACCGAAAAAAAATTGGGATAACTATTTACTATCGTTAAAATCCTGTTATGGAATTATATTCCGATTTTAAAAGAAAAGACGAAATAATCAGGCTGACGTCGATTATAGGCTCGGAAGTTAAAAAAACTCTTAACATAATGGAAATATGCGGCGGACACACCCATTCCATTATGAAATACGGATTAAATACCCTCCTTAAAGATAAAATAAATTTTCTTCACGGACCGGGATGCCCGGTTTGCGTGATGCCAGTTGGAAGAATAGACGAGGCGATAGAAATTGCAGATTCGCCCGGCGTCATACTTGCGGTATACGGCGATATGATGCGGGTTCCCGGAACGGAAAGTTCGCTTATAAAAGAGCGGGCAAAAGGGAAGGACGTAAGGATGATATACTCCCCCCTCGATATTATAAAAATCGCCGAAAATAATGCAAATAAGGGTAAAAAAATAGTTTTTTTCGCGATTGGGTTTGAAACGACGACTCCTATGACGGCGGCTCTTCTAGAAGAAATTATATCCAGGCGCATAAACAATGTTTTGTTTCACGTAAACCATGTTCTCGTGCCTCCCCCGATAAACGCCATTTTAGATTCGGGCGATAATTCAATAGACGGATTTATTTGTCCGGGGCACGTCAGCGTTATGACCGGAAGCGGCATTTATACCGATATTCCTGATAAATATAATAAGGCGGCGGTAATAGCCGGATTCGAGCCTTACGACATTTTAAGCGGGGTGCTTTTAATAGCGAGGCAGATTAACGAAGGCAGGCCGGCTGTCGAAATTGCCTATAAAAGAGCGGTCAAAGAAAGCGGAAATAAGAAAGCTCAGGCGCTTGTAAATAAATATTTCACGGTAAGGAACGAATTTGAATGGAGAGGTTTTGGCAATATACCGAAAAGCGGGTTAAAATTAAGGGACGAATTTAAAGATTTCGACGCCGAATATGCTTTTAAGGATAAACTGAAAGAATCAGAATTAAGTTCAAAAGCGGGAGCCGCCGGCAAGACAGGACGGTCCGGCAAAACAAGCCGGAAAGGCAAAGAAAACGCCGTATGCAAATGCGCGGAAATATTAAGAGGGAAATCCAAACCGGACGACTGCCCGCTGTTCGGGAAAACATGCACCCCGGAAGAACCGGTAGGCGCATGTATGGTATCTTTTGAAGGAGCATGCGCCGCATATTATAAATACCGCAATTTCTAAACAATTAATTTTAAATTAAAATGAATAAAAAAAAATTTGACGGAATATTGCTTTCGCACGGCGGAGGAGGCAAAGAAACTTCCGATTTGATAGGCGGTATTATATTTAACGGACTTTACGGGCAGGACGCCGGAAACGGTTACTTTTACGAATTGAATAACGGTAACGGCCGGCATAAAGGCGGGGGTATTGCGACAGATATACCGAAGACGGATATGACGGAGCAAAACCAAAAAATAAAATTATTGGAAGATGCCGCGGTTTTGAAATCTCCGCAAAAAATTGCTTTTACTACCGACTCTTTTACAGTCAGCCCCATTTTTTTTAAAGGCGGCGATATAGGGAAATTATCCGTAGCAGGAACGGTGAATGACCTTTCGGTTATGGGAGCCAAGCCGCTGTTTTTGAGTCTTGGACTGATAATAGAAGAAGGATTTGCCTCCGGGGATTTAAGAAAGATTATAAACAGCATTTCTGAAGAGGCGGATAAAACCGGCGTCAGAGTGGTAACCGGAGATACAAAGGTGGTTCCCGCAGGAAAAGCGGACGGAATATTTATAAACACGAGCGGAATAGGGGAGATTTTATACGACGGCCTTTCGGTTTATAATATAACGGCGGGAGATATAATTATCGTATCCGGCAATGTAGGCGACCACGGGGCGGCTATTATGTCTCAGAGGGAAGGTATAGAAATGGACGTGGAAATAGAAAGCGACTGCGCTTCTTTGTGGGATATGATAGCCGCCTTATTAGCGGACGGTATAAAGGTCAGCGCGATAAGGGACGCTACGAGGGGCGGATTAGCAGCAGTTCTTAACGAATGGACCGTAGCGGCGGGCGTCGATATTTGTGTCGAAGAAGATAAAATTCCCGTAAGCGGCCCGGTAAAAGGTTTTTGCGAACTGCTCGGTTTCGAGCCGTATCAGCTTGCATGCGAGGGCAGGGCAGTATTTGCCGTAAAATCGGAATTTGCACGGAGAGCGCTTGACATTCTTAAGTCGCATCCGCTTGGAAAAAATGCAAATATAATAGGAACGGCAGAGGCAGGCGGCAAAATTAATAAAGTTATTTTAAAAGGGATTTACGGAGTCGACAGACTTCTTGATTATTCCTCCGGCGAGCTATTGCCGAGAATCTGCTAAAACAAGCATGGAACCCGATGTAGAAATTTTTATATATTAATTGCAGGAATGCTTTAATAATGCCGTTGCGGGCGCAGCGACCGGATACCGGAATTTATTAAATATTTTTTTAAGGTAATATTTAATATCTAATATCTAATATCTAATCTTTGAAGCCTAATCTTTAATCCTAAAATTATTAAGTTATAAGTTATGCGGAACCGAAAAAAATGGACTCGCCGATAAATAATAAATCGATAAATAATAATAATACCCCTATAAAAAGAGCAAAGATTAAACTATCCGGCATGGTTCAGGGCGTAGGATTCAGACCTTTCGTTTACAGGCTTGCCGAAAAATACGGAATAAAAGGCTATGTTTTAAATAATAACGAGGGGGTAGAAATTTCTGCCGAAGGGAAGGAAAACGACCTGTTAAATTTTATAAAATCTTTAGATTCCGATTCTGAAAAGCCTCCCCTTTCCGTTATAGACAATAAAACCGTCGTTTTTATCGATTATATCCGGCAGGGACATTTTTTTTATAAAACTTTCGAAATTAAGGAATCCGATAAAACCGTCAGTAAGAACTATAACGTTAAATTTAATAAATCAAATAAAAACAATAAATTAAATTTAACCATACCCCCCGATATAGCAATATGCGGCAAATGTTTAGACGAACTTTTCAACCCTTCCGACAGGAGATATTTATATCCTTTTATCAACTGCACGGACTGCGGCCCAAGATTTACAATATCTAAAGAACTGCCGTACGACAGGGCTTCTACCGCTATGGATAAATTCATAATGTGCCCGGAATGCCTGACAGAATATAAAAATCCTTTAAGCAGAAGATTTCATGCCGAACCTAACGGATGTTTCGCCTGCGGTCCGGAAGCCGAATTTATTTTGAGTTCGGATATATCAAAAGTTGATATAAACAACAAAATAAATATCCGCAAGATAAGGGCAGAAGGCGGTTCTGCACTATCGAAATTAGATAATTATCCTCATAATAGCGCAAGAGGCATAGAAGAAGGGACAAAAGATATAACCGGGGTTTTAAAATTAAAGCAATTAAGAAGTTTAAACCACTTAAAATCTTCAGCAGATTTAATCAGAAACGGAGGTATAGCCTGCGTTAAAGGAATCGGAGGCTTTCATTTAATGGCTGATGCCTCAAACGACGATGCCTTGAGATTATTAAGGGAGCGCAAGAACAGACCGAAAAAGCCTTTCGCCGTTATGTTTAAAGATATCGAACAGGCTTCCGGATATGCATATACAGACGATATTTCGGCAGGTTTATTAAACTCCAAAGAAAGACCCATATGTTTATTGAAAGACAAAGGGAACTTGTCTTATTACGTAAACTGCGGACTAAAAGACATAGGGGTGTTTTTGCCTTACGCGCCGCTTCATTATATTTTATTAAGCCTTTTCGGCGGACCTTTAGTGGCGACGTCGGCAAACATAGGCGGAGAACCGATAGTAAAAGACAACGCAGAGGCTATTTTTAAGCTGAAAAGTATCGCAGACGGTTTTTTAATCCATAACAGGGATATTTTAAGAAGATGCGACGATTCAGTTGTAAAGGTCGATACAGAGTCCGATAAATTAGATAAAGATAAATTAGATAAAGAAGATGCGAAAGATGTTAAAATTAAAATTCAAAGTAAAAACAATAAAGATTCAGGCAAAAAGGGTTGTCCGTATTTTTTTGTCAGGCGCTCGAGAGGCTATGTTCCAGAACCGGTTAAACTTCCTTTTAATTTAAAAAGAAACGTTCTTGCGTCAGGAGCGTTTCTTAAGAACGCTTTTGCGCTGGCTTACGCCGGAGAAGACGAAAGCATTTGCGAAGGGGAGGCGGTGGAGAAGCAAATAGATAGAGGCAAAGCCGGCGCGGATAAAAAAGATAACCATAACGATAACCGTAACCATAACGATAACGGAGGAGCGGTCGTGTTAAGCCAGCATAACGGCGACTTGGAGAATGTTGCCGGGTTTGTCAATTTTAAGGAAAACATAGAGGATTTTGAAAAATTTTATAATTTTAAACCCGATATTATCGTTTACGACAGTCATCCCGCTTACGAAAACACGAAATGGGCCAAAGTATCGGCAGAGGAAAGAAATATAACGGGCATACCTTTACAGCATCACAGGGCGCACGTTATTTCCTGCATGGCGGAAAACGGGCTTGAATTAAACGAAGCGATTTTCGGCATCGCTTTTGACGGAACCGGTTACGGAGACGATGAAACTTTTTGGGGAGGAGAATTCTTCAAAGGCAATTATAAAAACTTAAAAAGAGTCGGAAGTTTCAAAAAATTTAGGCTTCTCGGCGGCGACAAAGCCGTTAAATCGCCTAAAAGGGTTCTTCTGGGCATTCTGTTCGATGTTTTATTAGGAAAAAATGCCGTTATTTCTCATATCGGCGGCAACGGCGCCACTAAATACATCTATAAATATGATAGCCGGGATATTAAATTTAAATCTGATGATATTTTAAACATTATTTCCGATTTAACGGGCTTTCCCGAAAAGGAAATTAATATATTTCTTAAAATGTGGAGCACCGGATTAAATTCTCCACTTACATCTTCCTGCGGAAGAATTTTCGACGCAGTTTCGTGTTTGTGCGGATTTAACGGCGACATAACATATGAAGGAGAGGCGGCGGTTTATTTAGAAAATTTGAGCGGCAAACCCGATAATTTAAATTCAACGAACGGAAGCGGCTGTTTTAAATATTCTATAAACCGCAATGAAGGCGACGATTTTTTTACGGTCGATTATAATCCGATGTTTAAGGATATTATTCAAATTATTCTTGGTAGCGGCGGTTTTAAAGGTTTAAAGAAGGACGGTAAAATCGGTAAAAATATGGACGCAATATATAGCGATAACAATATATGCAAAAATATTGCAGACAGGTTTATGGATACTCTTGTTATGATTATTAAGGATGCGGCATTAATGTCCGGATGCAAAAATGTCTGTATGAGCGGGGGAGTGTTTCAGAATGTCTTGCTGAGGCATAAAGCCGCCGCTATCCTTAAGGAAAACGGCTTTAGCGTTTACTTTAACGAAAAAATACCGACTAACGACGGCGGAATTGCATTAGGTCAGGCGGTTTACGGCGGGGTCATATAAACTAACTTTTATAGCCGCCGCAATATAACCGCCCCGTCAGGCTGACGCCTGCCACCCCTCCTAAATAGGAGGGGAGTTAAGTTCTTGTAAATATTCCTCGAAAACTTGATGGTTTGCCCCTCCTAAATAGGATGGGGTTATTGTAGCCGAAAGGCTTATTGAAATCCCGATTATTTATGCTCACCTCATATAAGGAGGGGAGTTAAGTTTTTGTAAATATTCCTCGAAAACTTGATGGTTTGCCCCTCCTAAATAGGATGGGAGTTATTGTAGCCGAAAGGCTTATTGAAATCCCGAATTATTTATGCTCACCTCATATAAGGATGGGAGTTAAGTTGATTTGAAATCATTGACGTAACAAGCCCTACCGGCTCATTTGCAAAAAGGAGAGTCTTATGGATATGATTATGACGATTAGCGCGGGACGGCTTATAATTTTTTAAAGTTCGGCGTATTCGGGATTTATAAGCCAGTTTATGCCGAGAGGTTTTATTTCTTCCAAAACTAAGTTTTCAAGCAAGGGCATAACTTTTTTTAAAGGTTCGGAGATATCTGTCCCTACGCCGGCGCAGTCTTCGGGAGATATTGCAAAAAAAGTTATTTTAGGATTATGGCCCTGCAATCCGCACATTGTAATTACGTCGATAAACTCGACGTCGTGCGCCGTTTTTTTCATTAAATTCACCGGCAGGTTTTCCGCATTGAATTTAAATATGCTGCCCGGTTCCTCGTCTGTTTTAACGGCATCTACTACGATAATATCGTCAAGGCCGAATATATCGTCTAAAAGCCCGTATCCAAGAGTGCTTCCGTCTATTAATCTTATATCTCCTTCAAAAATATATTTTTTTCTTAATAAATCTATAAAATGAACGCCTAGCCCTTCGTCTTTTAATATCAGGTTGCCTATTCCTATAATTCCAGTCATATGAATGTAAGTTTATTATCCTATTATATATAAAAGAATCACGCTTTGCGCGCAAGGTTATATGAAAATCATTCCGGTTCGGATTTATTTCTCATGTATTTGTATCCCCCGAACGGTATAAGGATATCTCCCTCCTTCCACATTACGGAACGCCAGACTTCTATGTAAATATGATAAACTATAAATATTATGATGAGCCACATTATAAAGAGGTGCGTAAGAGTCACGCCAGTAAGTCCGCCGAATACAGCGAGCGTCCAGTCCGTCGAAAAATGCATAAGCCACGGCCACCACGCGCCTACCGCCGAGGTTCCGGTGAAGGAAGCCACGTACATCTGAAATCCGGTAAGCATCTGGAGTAAAATAAGCAGATGGAATAATGTGAATATAACGGCGTTTAAAGGGTCCTGATAACGCCCGGTTTCCGGCTTGTTTTTAAGAGTAAAGTAATGCTTTAACATTTTCCACGCCTCTTCTATTTTGTCCCCAAAAGGAATGAAGCTTTTATAAAGAGGTTCTTTCCACGAAAAAAAAGCCAAATACAGCCAGACTATAAAAATGATGTCTATCGTAACCGCTCCGATAAAATGAAAATCTCTCATCCATGTCATTATAAACGCCCGATTAGTTTCGCCGGAGTTTAAAACTCCCGTAGAAAGCGAATCGGCCTGAACCGGCGAATTTCCAAACATAAGAAACGGATAAGCTATGTAAAAACCGGTAATAATGTTGCCTATTATAGCGATAAAAAATACCCAGTGTATAATTCTTTTTATAACGGTCATTCTATGCACCATTTCTATATCGCCGTATTTTTTCTCCTTATTTTCCATAATTAACCCCTTTTAAAGTTAATTAAATAAACACGTAAAAAATCGCAAGATTCAAAATTTTTAAAAAATTAAGAAATAAAAAAAATTAACAGATTTTAAATTTTTTAATTTCGTTAGTTTTAGGGTCGATTATATGCACCGCGCATGCTAAACACGGGTCGAACGAATGGACGGTCCTTAAAATTTCAAGAGGTTCGGCCGGATTTGCAAGCTTAACTCCGACTAAGGAAGCCTCATAAGCTCCCGGATTGTCAAACGCATCTCTTGGAGAGGCGTTCCATGTCGTAGGCACGACTATTTGATAATGAGTGATTTGTTTGTTTTTAATTCTTACCCAGTGTCCCAGAGAACCCCTCGGAGCCTCGTCGAGCCCTATTCCCATTATTTCTTTGGAAGGCATTTCGTATTTCGTCCAGCTAGACTGGTCTACCGCCGCATTTTTTATAAGTTCCAGAGTCCATCCTTCCAATGCGTCCGCAACGTATTTTGCTTCTATTCCTCTTGCCGCCGTTCTTCCTAAAGTGGAAAAAAGGGCGGTAACGGGCAGTCCCGCCGTTTTTAAGACATAATCCACTAATGCTTTAATGATTTTATTCCCCTTTGCGTATGCAACCAAAGTTCTTGCAAGAGGTCCTACTTCCATTGCCTTGTTTTCATAACGAGGAGATTTTATCCAGCTGTATTTTTCGTCTTCTTTAAGGCTTCCGTCCTTATTTAAGCCGGTATAATCAGGCTCGGTAACTCCTACGGACGGGTTGAGCCCCACTTTTTCGTTTGGATATTTATACCATGAATGAGTTACGAACTCGGTTATTTTTTTCTCGTCCAAATTATGAACCTTAGACATGTCCCTGTCAAAAATAACGCCTCTCATAAGATAGTAATTGTCGGGACTTTCGTCGTCGGTTTGCGGGAATGCTCCGTAGGAAAGATAATTTTTAAGGCCTCCGCCTACGCCCTGAATTCCTTCTTCCTTATAAAATTCAGCCGCCGTAAGCAAATCGGGGATATAGGCGTTATCGACGAAATCCGTAATCTTGCCTATCCTGAATAGTATATCGTCCATTCTTTGAGGATTAATAATGTCCGAAATAGAGGATATTCCGCCTACGACACAGGTTTGCGGGTGAGGGTCCTTAGCGCCTAGAATAGCTATGATTTGTGCGGGTATCCTTAAGATATTAAGATTATCCAAATAATGGGAGGCTATTAAAAGGTTTCCTTCCGGCGGAAGTTTATAGGAAGGGTTTCCCCAGTAGCCGCCGGCAAACGGCCCGAGCTGACCGGATTTAACAAAATTATTGAGTCTTGTTTTTACCTCTTCAAACCGCGCCAAGCTTGCGTTATAAGGCGTTTTAGTATATGCGTACGCTAAATCCATGGTTTTTTTCGGGTCGGCTTTAAGCGCGGATACTATATCTACCCAGTCTAAGCCCGCAAGCTGATAAAAATGGACCAGGTGGTCCTGAACCATTTGAGCGCCTTTAAGTATATTTCTGGCAATTCTTGCGTTTTTCGGCGGATGAATTCCGAGCGCGTTTTCCACCGCCCATGTGGCGGCCTCATAGTGCGCGTAAGTGCAAACGCCGCATATTCTTTGGGCAAAAAGCCCAGCGTCTTCCGGCGCTCTTCCGTTAAGTATAAGTTCTATGCCTCTGAAAAGCGTTCCCGAAGAATGGGCTTCGGATATTTCGTTGCCGCCGTTAAGAGTAGCTTCGATTCTTAAATGACCTTCTATTCTCGTAACAGGATCGACTATAATTTTTTTAGCCATATATCCCCCGCATAATTTTTATATTAAATTATAATTATATTTATTTATATTTATTATTTCATATTTTTATTCTGTTTTTTTAGTTTCTTTTTCAGGCTGTTTTTTCGCTTTTCTTTTCTTTTTAACGCCGGTATATACGGCATGCGCGGCTATTCCGACGCCGGCGGCCGCCAAAAGTCCGACTCCGTATTCGTCTGCGGTTGCTTCGACCCCGGGTATTATAATTTTTGCGGCATCGTTGGGTTTCTCGAAAGGCGTCATCCTATCCCAGAACGAGGGCTGAGAACAGCCTATACAGCCGTGGCCGGCTCTCATAGGAAAACTAATATCCTGATTGTATTCTACGGTAGTACAGTTATTCCACGTAAACGGGCCCTTGCATCCCATCATATACAGGCAGTAATCTTTTTTTGCCCCGTCGTCGCCCCACTGTTTTACATATTCGCCGGCTTCGAAATGGCCTCTTCTGTAACAGTTGTCGTGAAGCCTTCCTGAAAATGCCCATAGAGGCCGTCCTATGTTGTCTAACTGGGGGGCTTTACCGACCAATATGTATTCAACGAGGGTTCCTACTACGTTTACGGGATTTGCGGGACAGGCCGGTATATTTATGACCTGCCTGTTTGTAACGGAACTAAGGCCTACGGCGGCTGTGGGATTAGGCGACGCGGCCGGTATGCCTCCGTAAGCCGCGCAATTGCCGATGGCAATTATAATAGCGGCGTCCTTGGCCGTTTCCTTGACGATTTTAAGACCCGAATCTCCGTTCGCTCCTATGGTAAGAAATTTTCCGTCAAGACCGGTAGGTATCGCTCCTTCGACGACAAGAATGTATTTGCCTTTATCCTTCCTGACCGTTTCCTTCCTTCTTGCCTCTGCCTGATAACCGGCGGGAGTCATTATCGATTCCATATAATTTACGCTGACGTAATTAAGGATAATCTCCGCCGGCGTGGGATTGGCGGTTCTGATAAACGCTTCGGTGTTTCCCATGCAGTCTGCCATATCCAGCCATATAAAGGGGATTCTGGAAAGTATGTTTGCGGCCCTCGCAACTCTCGGCCTGAATACGTAAGGCAGCATGAGCGCGGACGTTAAAAAAGCGCTCCATTTAATGAAGCCTCTTCTTGTTACTCCGTGGAGGCTGAAGACGTTGTCGAGATTGCCGTCTTTGTCTTTTTTATCGACGAAACATTCTTTCTCGAGGCCGTCTAATCTTTCGTCAACCTTCCGCAAAGATTCTTCTGGGTCTTCGGAAATAAATCTTAAAGGGTCCCATTTAAAATCCGAGTTATTGCCGTTATCATTGTCCATACAACCTCCTAAAATTATAAATAAATTTTATTAAGATTAAAAAAATTAATTATATTTTTATTAGACTATATACTAATGATTTTAATAAATTGATGCGGCCGCCGGAGAGTTGACCGGAAAAAATTATTTCATGAACGTTTCATAATCTTAAATATAAATTTAATTATTATACGGGCATTTTAAAAATTATTAGCATAAATTAATTATTATATTGAAAAATTAAGCGTTATATAATATATTTATTGTTAATATGCTATCCAAATAATATCATTAAAATATAAAATGTCAAGTTAAGATTTTATTTAAGATTTTATTTTTTTATTAAATTTTTATTTTATGCATGAATTTTCCATAGCCCTTGAAATAATCGATACGCTCCAAGAAAACGGCTATTTAACAGGCGTAAAAACTGTGAATAAAGTTAAGCTCAGCATAGGAAAGTATTCGGGAATAGATAAAAATTATCTTGCTTTCGCGTTTCAAAATTTAGACGATGCAAGATTTAAGAGCGTATCGCTGGATTTTATCTCCAACGATACCGACGAGATAAATATCAGGGAAATTTTCGTAGATTGAAAATTAGCGGCGATTATTTGTTATTTATAAAATATTTATAAACATCCATTAAATACCATAATTTCCTGATTATTAAATTTTATTTTAATTTTATTTTAATTAATAAAAAGGATTTTCATTTTATGCCGAATTTTAATAGGACAGGCATGGGTAGGAGGGTGTCTGTTCAAAAAAACGCCCTCGGAACCAATGAAATTATAGCAAATAAAAATAAGTCGATTTTTGGGAAAGCTTTCGTAATGAACCTTTTAAGTTCTCCGGGTTCCGGCAAGACTTCGCTGCTGGAGTCGATAATCCCAATTTTAAAATCGGAAGGTTTAAAGATAGCCGTAATAGAAGGCGACGTAGAAACGGACCTTGACAAAAAAAGAATAGACGGATTAAATGTTCCGGCATATCAGATTATTACAAACGGAACATGCCATCTCGACGCAAAAATGGTCAACTCCGCCCTTTCTAATTTAAATAAAAAAGACGCGGATATAATATTCATAGAAAACGTCGGCAATCTTGTCTGCCCGGTTTCGTTTAACCTCGGAGAAGACATAAAAGCCGTAGTCCTCTCGGTAACCGAAGGGGACGACAAGCCGCTAAAATATCCCGCCGCTTTTTATAAATCGGAAGTCATGATTATCAATAAAATAGACCTTCTGCCTTTTCTCGATTCCGATATCTCAAAAATAAAAGAAAATGCTTTATCCGTAAATAAGAATCTGGTAATTTTCGAGACGTCCTGCAAAAAGGAACAAGAAACACGCGGCCAAGGCAATAACGCGGATACCGGAGGCAACGGCCTTTCCGGCATTGTCGCTTTTATAAAAGATAACGTTAATTCAAAAAAATCTTCTTTATAAAATTCTTTATAATATCTAAATTAAATTAAATTAAATTAAATTTATTAGATGAATATTTGCGTTGCCGGCGACGTTCACGGAAGGCTTTGTAAATTTTACGAAAGCGTCAAGAATTTTGAATCCGGGCTCAAATTAAGCTTCGACGTCGTTTTGCAGGCGGGCGATTTCGGCATATGGATAGACGGAAAGCATCACGACGGAATAACCAAAATTCATAACGGCACCGGAGACTTCCCCGATTGGTACAAAAGAAAAAAGGCGGTTCCGGTCAGAACGTATTTTATAAACGGAAATAACGAAGATTTTAATTTCCTTAACGGTTTAAAAATATCCGGAAACTTAGAAATTCTTAAAAATCTGTTTTATATACCTAACGGAACGACGGCGGAAATATCGCCGGAATCTGGAAATGACTCGGAAAATCTTATTGTTGCCGGCATCGGCGGAAAATACGACCCCGAACATATTAAACTTCCAGAGTCCGACAGATTTTATACTCGACAAGAGATAAATAATCTGATAAAATATGCGGACGAAAATAAAAGCGATAAGGATAAACGGATAGACATTCTTATTTCCCATGATGCGCCGGAAGGAGTCCTTATCGAAGACAACGATAAGAATAGATATTATCCGAAAGCGGCAGGACTCAGAGAACTTATCTTAAAGGTTAGGCCTAAGATGGTTTTTTTCGGCCACCACCACGGAATCTGCCAATCGGAAATCGAAGGAATTCCGGTTTACGGACTCAATATTTTAGGCAAAAAGGGAAGCCTGCTTTTCGTAAGAATGAAACGCGGTCTTGACGGCGAAGAGAAATATTTTGAAAAACCTGTCGTCAAATAAACAAACCAGCTAAATAAAATATAATTTACCGGTACAGGCGCGATATGAAAAGAACTGAAAGCATGAAAAGAACAAAAAAAAACGGCGCAATTTACATATTTATATTGACGGCTTTTTTTTTGCTATTCAGCTCATTATTTTCAAATGCCGTTATTGTTTTTGCGGGTCCCGACGGTTCGGGAAATAACTTTTTTTATAAAGGGGCTATGGCCTTCGGTTATTTGCCTCCGGGAAAACTTATAACCGAACAGGCTTTCGACTACCAATCCTTCAATTCTAAATTTGATTGCAACGGTTCGGCGGAACATTTAAAATATAACGTAGTTAAATATATTTATGCTCCCCAGCTTATAGGCACTTTTAGATTTCTGGGCGCGGATAATTTTTACGAATTGGTTATTCCTTTCGGCAAGGTATTGATGAGTTCCGAATTTAATCATTCAAGGGGGGGATTGGACGACCCGATGTTATATTACGGAATATACGCTTATCATTACGACGGAAACAAATTTACGGTTAACGTTCTGCCTCAATTAAGCATCACTTTTCCTTACGGAAACTGGAACAGTTCTTCGCTTGTAAACATAGGCGGAGACGAATGGCAGTTTCAGCCCGCCTTAACAGGAATCTTTGGCGTAAAAGCGGCGGACGGCCAAAAAGTTATTTTAAACTATGCCTTAGGGTATAGTATAAATAAAGGGCATCAGGATATAGACGATTCCGAAGTAGACGACGACGGTTCAAGCTTCACGGAACCGGGCAACAATATTTTTACGGATGTTTTTTTGAATTATATAATTTTAAATAAATTCGATATTTACGACGAGATTTCATATGTAAGACAAAATAATAATTACGGTTATTATACGGACGATTCTGGCAATATTACTTTCGGTTACGTAAATAACGGCTACGAAGATTTTATAGAAGGATTGGGCTTAACATATCATTACGACAAATCGTTGGGTTTCGACTTAAGGGCGTTAAAAGATATTAGCGGCTTAAACGCCCCAGACGGAGGATACGGGGAGCTTGACGCGGTTTACGATTTTTAAATAATTTATAATATACTGAAAACAGTTCTAAATATTTCTATCGGCAATTTCCGGCTATTGACAAAATATTAAAAATATAATTTAATATATACAAATAAGTTTAGACGTTTGTTTTAATACTTTTTCTATCTATATAAATAATAAATATAAATATTTTAATTATAAACTTATTAAAATTTCTTCGCTCTTCGTTCTTTAATGCGGGAATAGCTCAGTGGTAGAGCATTACCTTGCCAAGGTAAGGGTCGCGGGTTCAAGTCCCGTTTCCCGCTCCATATTTTACAAGACTTTCAGAACTTTGATAAAATATCATTTTTATCAGCTATGATAAAATTATGATAATTTTTATCCTAAGCCCATATTAAATTTCGGTAGAGTCGAAAGCATTAAAGAAAGCAGGGGAATTAAAAAAATTACTCCGCTCTTTATCCGTTTTAGTAGAAGGAAAAGATATCAAAGCGGAAGAAATTCCCGAAGAGGTCATTTTTAACTACGGCTACCTCCCTCCCTGCCCGACATATTAAAAAAATCTTCATTAAACGGTATGATTAAAAACGGCAGAATGCGGAATGCAACTGTATTATCTGCATGTTAATCTGCATAAGAAAATATTTTACTTGGCAGACAATACAGTTGCTGACTCCTTTTTTAAAATTATGGCCACTCGGGGCCCTTATACGGAAAATACTCTCCGTTATTACCCGAAAGTTCGATTGCAAGGGCATTTGGACTATAATATGCGGAAGTGCCGATTGTAGCGCCGGATGAATTTAGCTCTGATACATCACCTGCATCATACGAGGCCAACCAAATGTTGCACAAATTGGGCGAGATAGTTGATGTTCCCGCAGCAAAAGTATTATTGTTAAATTGCAAGTAAATTCACCCGGCAAATTGCATTTATTTTCACCCACCTTCAGATTAATTTAAAATACTAATTAGAATAAAAATAAATTATTACTTGCCGCTTATTTTTGATTTATACACCCC
>JAJYHI010000102.1 GCA_021784835.1 bacterium | reverse complement strand
ATAAAATTAAATATCATTAAAATATTTTACTACCTATTTTGAAAAAAAACGGCATTTTTGTGATAAAGAATACAGTAATTATGCGGTTTTTAAATTACAAAATTGCGAAGAGGTGTCAAAGTCAGGAAAAATAAATTAAAATATTATAAAGGGATTTTACGCGCATTACGCAAATGATTACGCGGAAAAGTTTTCGGACGGCATTCCTACGAAGAATCCTTGCGCGTAATTCACCTTTAGTTTTTTTAATTCGTTTAAAACTTCTTCGGATTCGATGAATTCCGCAATAGTTTTAATCTCCATTTCCTTTGCTATGGATATCGAGCTTACGACTACCGCCCTGTCCATTTTATCTTCGAAAATTCCTCTTATAAACTCCCCGTCGATTTTAAGAAAATCTATGGGGAATCTCTTGATATACAGAAAAGAACTGAAACCTGAACCGAAATCGTCGACCGCAAACCTAAAGCCTTCATACTTAAGGTTGGCTACAAACTTTTCCAACAGGGTAATATTTCTTACGGTTTCTCTTTCAGTAAGCTCAAAAACTATTTCAGAAGCGTCTATATTGTATTTTAAAGATAAATGTTTTATAGTCTTGACGTAATCGGAAATTATCAGCGATTTAGGGGACAAATTTATAAACAAAACGCTGTCGTAATTTTCTTCCTTAACTTTTTGAAAAGTCTTTTCGAGCAGCATCAAGTCCAATTTATGGGCAATTCCCAGATTTTCGGCTATTTCTATAAATTCTCCGGCCGAAATAATTTTGGAAGGCCGGCCTTCCGCGCTTACTTCTCCGTCTTTAACATCTTCTATCTTTATTCTCATTAAGAGCTCGTGCGCGAAGGTGTCGCCGGTATTCAAATCCTTGATAGGCTGGAAATAGGGGAGTATTATATCCTGCTCAAGGGCGTTTAAAACCATTTTGCTTTTTTCCGAAAATTCTTTATAGACAGAAATCGCGTCTTCTTCTTTCGCTACATAAACGTTATCTTTGCCTATTTTTTTTGCTTTATACATCATATTGTCGGCAAGCAAAAACAGGTCTTTTTCTTCGGAGGCCGAATAAGGATACACCGCGACGCCGATTGAAACTGTTGCCCCGACTAATTTCTGGGTGTTTGCATCTAAAAGCGAAAACTTTTTTATGCTTTCCCTGATTTTATCAGAAATCATATACCCCTGCTCTTCTTTAGCCCCCGGCAAAATCAACACGAATTCGTCTCCTCCGTAGCGGGCAAGAATATCTTCAGTTCTTTTTTCTTTTTCTAAAATATCGGCTATGGCTTTAAGAAATTTGTCCCCAAAGTTATGGCCGTACATATCGTTGATTAATTTAAAATTATCGAAATCTACGAAAACCAAACTGAATATACCGTCGTTTCTTTTTGCCCTTTCGACTTCGTAATGTAAAAACTCCATAAAAACTCTCTGGTTATACATGCCTGTAAGTCCGTCTCTCGTAGCGTAATATTCCAAATCTTTGGTGTATTTATATATGGCCTTTATGGAGCCTATGACGTTTAAAAGCGTGGTAAGAACGCTGTTTATTACAAGCTCCCTTACCGTATCTATGGTTCCCTCCGCCTGGATGCCTATGCCGACTATCCCGCCGATGCGGGGAGCGTCGAGGACTACCTTTTTTGTCTGGACTATTAAATCCTCTTCTAAAAGTTCCGGGAGTTTAGAGCCTTTATCCGCCACGTTATGAAATATCTCGTGGTTTCCGATATCTTTTACTAAAAAGCTGTGCGGTCCGTTGTGATATATGCTTTGATAAATTAATTTATCAAACGTTTTTTTTGTTGTTTCGGTAGGCTCCCCTTTCCAGAATACCTCTATTTCTATTAAATTTTCATCATGGACGAATATCGAAAACACGTTATAGACCTTAACGATGCTGTTCATTTCGATTAGCAGGTTGAATACGTACTCTTTCCAGTCCCTGACGACTTCGGAAGTAATAATAAACCGCTCCAGCAGTTTTATTTCAAATTCGAGAACGTCTTTATCGACGGCTATATCCTTAAGCCTCCACGAAAGGCTGCTGACGCCTCTATAAATCTGGTTAAACTCTTCGAAGCGGAGGTCTATGAGCTTTGAATCCAAAGACTTCAGGTCTTTTACGGTTTTTATATGGTCGACTTCCCGGTTTATGCTTTCGACTCCGCGTTTAATGGCGCGCCTTAAAATTATCGTAACAAAAACCCCTCCGGCGATAGGCAGGATAAAAATAAGGAATAAAATCAGGAAATAATATCCTTTAAACTTATTAGTCAGATACGACGGGTCGAAGGAAACTTCTATAACCCCGTTTACGCCGCCTGCTTTTGCCAACGTATGGCATTTAAGGCACATCGGTTTCGCGATTAAAGGATACGCGTATATTTCCTTTCCGTCCAATGCGCCGTTAACGGGCATGCCGGTTTTGAAAGCCTTCTTGACGATATCGTCTTCGGCTGGCTGAGAGGCCGAAACCAAACCGAATTGTTTTTTTACGGCGGCTCCCGTAAATATAAAAGTTTTGACCATTTTTTCATTTTTGGAAGACTTTTTTAAAGCGCCTATAAAACCTGCAACCTGCTTTTCGTTCCATCCTCTTTTCATTATCTGATACATGGTATTATAGGTCTGCTCCGCTATGTAAGAACCGGTAACCGCTGTTCCCGTACTAATAATTTTATTTCCGAAGTTAGACAATAAACAGGCGGATATGACTGCAATGGCTATGCTGGCGGAAACGGCTATGCAGAGTATAAATTTATCCAGTCTTTTAAAAAAGGAAGGAAGTTTTATTTTCATTTGTTTATTTATTTCATTTTATTTTAAAAATATTTGTTTTAAAAATTAAAAATTTATTTACATATTGCGTTCATATTTATATTTTAGCATTATTTTTGAATTTTGTGATATTTATCACTGAAATAAAATAATCATATGATAAAATTAATCATATAAAAAATATAATACAATAATAAATATATTTAATAAATTAAATAAATTAAAATTCAATAAAACGTTATTTAATAAAACGTTAATAAAAAGGAGATTTTATTATGGATGCGGATTTAGACCCCGTTGCGTCTCTAAAAGACGAACACGAAACGGTCAGAAGAGTTCTAAAAGATTTATACGCGCTTTTGAAAGAATTAGGTTCCGCTTCGCCGGAAAGCCGGAAAAACGACCTGTTGGCGCGTCTCGACGATATAACAGTTTTTATGGATAAAGACCTCGAAATTCACTTTAAGGAGGAAGAAGACGCGCTGTTTCCGGTTTTGGGAAAATACATCGGTTTAGAAACCGGTCCGATACACGTGATGTTTATAGAGCACGAACACTGCAGGGGACTTTCGGCAGGCTTTAAAGCGGTTATAGACGATTTTCGAAACGCTGTCGATTACGATTGCCGGACTATAATATCCGCTGGAAATTCTTTCGGAGCGCTTTTATCGGAACATATCGATAAAGAGGACCATATTTTATTCAATATGGCGGATATGCAGTTATCCCCCGGCGAAAAACAAAATATATCGGCAAAAATGGAAACCATAAAACAATGACGGCAATATCCTATGAATAACGCAATTTTCCGATAAATTGCCTGTTAATCAAATATTTAATTAATTAACTTCGCAGCTTCGCCCGGAATTAGGTAAAATAAATAAAGGAGATGATGAAACGGCCATGGAGAATGTAAATAATCTAAAAAAAATTACGCTCGACGTAAGGGAAGACGTTAAAAGCGGGGCCGACCCGTTTCAAAAAATTATGGAAGCGGCAGGGAGGCTGAACGAAGATGAGGCCTTAGTCCTGATAAACGGCTTTGAACCTTTCCCTCTATATTCCGTCCTAAAAAATAAAGGCTTTGAACACGTTACAAAAAACGTCCCCGAAGGGTTTGAAATAATATTTTTCAGGGATAAAAAGGAAAGCGGGCATTTTAAGGTTAAGCCGCCTGAGGAGGCGGACGAAAACAATTTTACGGACGGCGACCTTAAAAACCTTGCCCATAAGCAAAATATAATCGAGTTAGACGTTAGGGGGTTAGAGCCGCCGCAGCCTATGCTGAAAATCTTTGCTCTGCTCGAAAGCATTAAAAACGACGAAGCCCTGCATATAACCCATGAAAGAAAACCGGTTCATTTATATCCCCGGTTAAAAGATGCGGGATATAAGTTTTTAACTAAAGAAAAAGGCGGCGGCGCTTTTATTATAGAGGTTTGGAAATAACGTCAGCCGAACGCGACGCGGTTTCTTCCCGCGTTTTTTGCTTCGTATAAAGCCGTGTCGGCCCTGTGCGCGATGCTCTGGGGCTCGTCGTTCGGCCTGGCTTCCGTTACCCCGAAACTGCACGTTACCGCACGTCCTATCTTAAAGT
>JAJYHI010000015.1 GCA_021784835.1 bacterium | reverse complement strand
CTCTGGGCGCATACGTAAATCTTGAACAAAACGTAGCGCCGTCTTACATAAACCAGCTTAATTCCCTTGCGGCGTCCGTTACCGATAACGTCAACTCCCTGCAATACAACGGTTACGGTTTGGACGGCTCTACCGGCAACTATTTCTTTAAACCGGATTTGACGACGGCGGTAACTAATGGTACTGATGCAACTATATCTACCGGTATGGTAACTAATCCGGCTGATTTGACTGGGGATAGCTATCAGATTTCAACGACTGGTGGCGGTGTTTTTACGGTTCAAAATACTACAACTGGTCAAACTTTAAACAGTTCTGCCGTAAGCGTTTCTTCCGCTACTAATAAATACAATCAGAAAGTTTATACTATAGGTTTTGATGGGGTATCGGTAAATATTACCGGAACATCAACTTCAGGAACTGCTCCCGCAAACGGTGATACTTTCACGGTTAACCAATTGACAACTGACCCTGCTTTTACTATGGCGGTCAATCCGAATCTTACGACTTCACAAGTAGCGGCGGCTTCAGCCGTTTCAACAGCGGTTAATCCTAACAATACCGGTGACGCAACTATTAGTGCCGGAGCGGTTATTAATCCTACGGACGTTACTAACGGAACGACTATAGCAAATAGCAATGTAGGCGGACAATATACTATTAAATATACGGGACATGGAACAACAGATACCGGAGATTTTACAGTTACCAACAATACTACAAATTTAACTCAAACAATAAATAATATACCAATTACGACAAATTCGTCAGGTCAATCCGAATATTCCATTTTTTTTGGTAATCAGAGTTTTAGCGGTAGTAATGGCGGGCAGGCAGAAAACTTTCACGTTACCCTTACAGGAACGCCGCAAAACGGCGATACGTTTACCGCAAATGTTTTATCGCCGTCTGCAAGTTCGACTCCATCTGCTTATGCCACGCCCATGACTTTATCTCAGATGATGGCGGCGGGTTTATCAGGCAATAACGAAAACGCGCTTGCCCTCGGCGCGCTTCAAAATAACAATCTGCCTATTAACGGGACAAGTTCGACTATTTCGACGTATTATTCAAATATAGTTTCAAATATTGGAACGCAGGCTCAGAACGCTAACACAAACTATACAAATTCGACGTCGGTTTTGACGAATTTGCAGAATCAGCTCCAATCGTTCGTCGGAGTAAATATGAACCAGCAGATGACGAACCTCGTCAATTACCAGAATTCGTATCAGGCAGCTGCGGCGATTACAAGCTCGGTTCAGGCAATTATGACGGCGCTTTTAAGCACGGTGCCGTAATCAATAAAAGACTGGATTCCCGCCTGCGCGGGAATGACAAGAGAAGGAAAAAAAGAAAAAAGGTGTCAGATTTATTGGAAAAAAGGTGTCAGATTTATTTATTCTCTTACTCTCGTATGCACCTGCGGGTATATAGCGATAAAAGACATAAAGGATAAAGGTGTCAGATTTTATTTTCCGCATAAGAGACGTTCAATCTTAGTTTAAAGTTATTCGCGGAAAATTAATCTGACACCTTTATCCAAAGCGTCAAGAAAAGTGTTTGGAGGCAAATAAAATGATACAGATAACTAATGCGATGATGTATAACAATATTAATAATGAACTGCTTAACGAATCTAACAGCGTATATAACCTTCAGGACGAGATTTCGAGCGGCTTGCAGATTATGTCGCCGCAGGATAATCCGGGCGGCATGGTTAACGTTTTGTCGTATAACAACAGTACTGCACTCGTCACGCAATACAATTCAAACGTTAGTATTGCAGCTAATATCGGTTCTTTAGCTTCTTCTACAATAACAAACGCAATGAACGTGGTAAACCAGGCAAATTCTCTTGCCGTCGAAATGGCAAACGGGACGAATACTCCTGCAAATAATCAGGCGGCAGCCCAGCAGGTAGGGCAGATGATTAACGAACTTACGCAGTATGCGGATACCTCTTATAACGGACAAAATCTTTTTACAGGGAACAATTTAAATTTGACGTCGGCATATACGGCCGTATCTCATAAAATTACTGGTTTAATCGGAATACCCTCATCCTCATCCCTTTCTTATAATGTTTATACTTATGCAGGAACGGATACTAGCCAGAATTATCAGATAACCCAAAATGAAACTGTAACGCCTACGCTTACCGCCGATGCTATCTTCGGAAATGACCCCGTCCCCTCAAGCACATCCTCTGCAACAGTTCCCTCCGGTCTCATTTCCGTTCTTTCGCTTTTTCAGTCGGAACTTCAGAAAAACGTGTATCAGCAAAATTCATCATCTATTATTCAAGGCATACAGAACGGATTAAGCACTATGACTGCCGCACAGGCTACTATAGGAACGGTAACGGAGAGGCTTAATGAACAGCAGACGAGCTATCAGACCGTTTTGACAAATATTTCCCAACTCCTAAGCCAGACGCAGGACGTGAATGTAGCGCAGGCTATGACTAATCTTACGCAGGCGCAGGAGTCTTATCAGGCTACGCTAGAAGCTTCGTCTAATATTACTTCGCTTACGCCTATGCTTCTCCAGTATTTAAAATAGTCTATAGGTCTTCATATTTTCTATATGCTATTATGCTATATTATAAGCTATAGCCTATAATTATAATAGCCCGTAAGTTTTACAAACGATGCGCAATAAAATAGCAATACAAAACAATAAAAATATCATATAATATAACAAATAATTTTAATCATGCTGATTCTTACGAGAAAGGCCGGAGAGAGCATTAAAATCGGCGACGACGTAACTATAGAAGTATTATCTATGTCGGGGAGCAGCGTAAAAATAGGAATAGACGCTCCAAAGTCTATAAATATTTTAAGAAAAGAACTTTACGATATAATTAAGAACGAAAATATAAACGCTTCGGCAGTCAGCTTAGACGATATATCCGGTTTGAATAAACTAAACGAACTGAATGAGCTTAATAACTTCGATAACTTTAATAAACTTAACGAATTAAACGGAATTAAAAATTTAAACGTTTTATCCTCGGATAAAAATAAAAAAATATAAAAGGAGTTTTATAATTAATGGATTCCGAAATTTTAGTAAAAAGTATATATTATCCCGAAGGGGTTGCGGTAGAAAAGTCGAAAATTTTAGAATTCGTTAAGCCTATACTGGGATTTAACGATTTAAAAAAATATTGCATATTAAATATAAATAAAGAAAAAAATCTTCCTTTTTTTATACTGCAAAGTATCGAAAACGATAAACTTTGCTTTATCGTAGCCGACCCGAACTATTTCTTTAAGGATTATACTGCGGGTATAACGGAAGAAGATAAAGAACTTATAGGATTAAAAGATAAAACCGACGCTATTATATTCGTTATAGTAACCGTTTTTAAAGACTTATATTCCTCTACGGTTAATCTAAAAGCTCCGATAATAATCAACGTTAAAAGCCGAAAAGCTATGCAGACAGTCTTAAACAACGATTTATACGACGTTAAACAGAAACTTCCCATAAATCCCGTTAAAGCCTGATGCAATAATAATTCCAACCATTAATTATTAACTATTAACCGTTAATAAACGCCGCCGCTTTCGGGGTTTCTTCTGTCGGTTATTATATTTGAACCGGACATATCTTTTGCGGCTTTTTTAAGTCCCGAGACTATTTCGCTTATCTGTCCGTAATGCGTAATTTTTTTATTTACGTTTTCTATAATTGCTATAGACAGGCTCATTATAGGAAATCTTTGAAGATTTTTTTGCCTTCCGTAAGCTTCTATGTATCCTCGTTCTTTATCCGTGTTATCGTAAAAAGAAAGGATGATTTTATCGAAATTAGCTATTATATTGTTTGATATTTCCAATATGTCCTCGTTGTGGGACATTATTACGAAATCGTCGCCGCCTATATGTCCTATAAATACGTATTTTTCGATATTTCTGCGTTTTGCTTTGGAAATATCGTAAACGGTAGTAGCAATAAGCCTTGAGGTCATCATTATAACTTCGTCGCCCCTCAAAAAACCGTATTTGTCGTTATACGATTTAAAGTTGTCTATATCAATATAAGCAAAAGCAAAATCGATATCTTCGTCTAATTTGGTTTTTACCGATTCTATTATTGACGAGTTTCCGGGCAGTTTAGTAAGCGGATTTGCGTCTAATGCCGATTTAGAAGATTTTATTATGCTTTCTGTCTTATACTTGAGTTCGTTTTTGCTTAGCGGTTCTTTAATGTAATCTTTTAAAATATATTTTTCCGATGAGGCAATAGATTTAAAATCAAAATCAGGAGGAATAATAAAAAGAATCGGAATATTGCTCAGCATGTTGTCTATCTGCATATCGTTAATCATTTTCAGTTCTTTTTTGTATTCAAGTTCGTTTTTTTGCATTATAGAACCGATTACTATTATAATTAAATTCGGCGGGGATGCGTAAACCGAATAGTATGCCCGGTTAAAAGAATCGAACATCATTATATTATATTCTTCGAGTTCGTCTTTTATAAAGGATTTATAAAAGTTTTTTTCGGATTCGTCGAGTACCGCAAATATTTTATAAGATTTATTTTTTTGTTTGTTCATGCATTATTATTCAATTTTTATTTGACTAGTCGAATATATTCAGTTCGTCTTTGTACAGATAAATTTCTTCTATCGCCGATTTTATAAAATCGATATTAATTCCTAAAATATTCATGGAATCGGTATTTATTTTTTCTAAGTAAGTTGAGCCTGAAAATCCAACTCCCATAGCCCTTGTCAAAAAATCCGCAATGTTTAATATCGCCGTTTCTTTTTTGAAATCGTCGGCAAGAGCGGGATTATGATGGTATTTTATAGGTATATATATAGAGGAAGGAAGATTCCATTCTTTTACCAGCATATACCCAAGCTGGTCGTGAGATATGTTGAGAATATCATGTTCTACTTTTTCCAAAGGTTTTTCTTCTTTTTGCGCTGTTTCCAATATAGTCTTAAAATCTTTCTTAAAAGTCGTTGCTATAATAATTTTCCCTATGTCATGCAGCAAGCCGACCGCAAACATATTGTCGGGATCTACGGTTTGCTGTTGTTTTTGTTTTTCGTTTGATTTTAATTTACCGGTTTCGCCGGTTTTTTTTATGCTTTTGTTTATTTCCTGAGAAATATGTTTGGAAGCGAATGCGCAGAACAGGGAATGTTCCGAAAGACCGGTCATAGCTTCTTCCATTGCGGTGAAAACCGATGTAGAAATTACGATGCTCTTTAATACGTTTGCGCCTAAAAGCACTATGGCATGGTTAATGCTGTATATTCTTTGCGGAAACCCGTAAAAAGGAGAGTTTACTATTTTTAATATTCTTGCGGACAGGCTAACGTCTTTGGACATCAAATCGCCGATATTTTTGATAGAAAAATTATCGTTATCTATTTCTTCCGAAATTTTAGTTAAAACCTTAGGCAGGGTAGGTATATTTTCGGTTTTTTTAACGGTAGCTATTAACTTGTCCAAGGTGTCTATTTTTTTCATTTGCCGCGTTCACCGGAATTATGGGTTTCGCCGTAAAATTTAATTATCTGATTTTTAATTGCGTCTTTGATTTCTTCCATATATTCATAACCATCGTCATTTTTAAATCTTTTTTCTAAAGACGCTATCTCTTTTTCCATTTTTTCTTTATTTTCTACGGAAATTTCATTATCTTTTTCCCTGTCGCGGCCGGTTCCTTCTATAAATATATGCATTTCTTCGGGAGAAGAATATTCGCCGCTTATTTTTTTTATATTTTCTATAAATTTATCGGTTAATTCCGTTCCTTTTTTAAGAATAGTTATACCTTTTCTGGAAACTATATCTTTTGCCAGGACATCCCCTGCTTTTAATTTGTCGGTTTTAATTTTCTGCATATTTTTCCGTTTTGTGTTGATTTATATTATATCATATTATAAAATTATAATAGTTATTATAATTAATAAGCAAATAAAAATAAATAAAAATAAATAAAAAAATGAATTTATTGAAATTAAAAATTGCCGATAATATTATTATATTGAATAATTATATAATGTTAATTTTATCCGAAAAAAGAGAAAATCCGGTTAATTTAAAAAAAATATTCGAAAGAAAAGTTTTGCTGACGAGATTGTTTTTTAAATCCGGCATACGCTGTGAAAATTTAGATTTAAGCAGGTTTAAAAACATAAACGAAGAAGTTTATAAAATCGATATACAGAATAAATTATCATATATTATAGAATCGGATAAAAAAATTATCGATATGCTGGACGGCATGAAAGAAAACGTCGGCGAAAAAATAGCGATGCTTAATAAAATTTCTTCGGCTATAAAAGCTTATAAATCAAACTAACAATTATTAAATTAAATAAAAAACGGACGGACGATAAATGAATAGCGCGGAAGATTACGATAATTTTTTTTATGAAAATCAGGAGATAGTTTTAGAAACTCCGAAAAATAAATTTAAAGGATATATTACTAAGACAGATAAAAATCTTTTAAGCGTCGTTTTATACGCCTGCTTTGAAGATAAAAAAGTCGTAGAATTTGAATCAAACGATTGCGATACGGAAAAGTATATAGAACTTATAAAAAAAACATCAGATATAAATATAACTAGCTATGGATTTTCTAAAACATATAAATATAAAATTGCGGCAGAGAAAATTCTTAGAAATACCGGCGGTATTTTTCTTCAGGCAAATGTTTCCGGCCAGCCTATAGAAGAAAGGGAAGGAAGGGAGTTTGTCAGGGTAATTGCCGTTATACAGTTTATTTATCAAAAAATTTCTATGGAAGAATTTCTTGAAACTAAAGAGTCTTATATTTCCAGACCTTCTTTTACTACGTCGGTCTATGGAATTTACGGCGTAGCTTCGCCGAAAGTATACGGAACGCATGGCGAAAAGGACGAAGATACCCCTATAAATCCTAAATTAGAAAATCTTTTGATAGCCATAAACAGTAAATTGGATGTTATTTTGTCCATATTAAATCCCGAAGCGTCTATTTTTTCGGACGTTAAAGAAAAAAGGGTATCCATAAGCGGTTCCGGAATTATGTGGACCGAAGAAACAGAAGAAGAAACAGATAAAAACAATGCTGCTCAAAATAAAGAGAAAAATAAAGAGGATTTGAAATTAAAACGCGGCGACATATTAAAGATTACTATGCTGTTTCCTTCCATTCCTCAATTCGTAGTAAAAGCTCTGGCACAAGTCGTTAACGTTTCCGAATATCCGCCCGACGAAGGTTCAAATAAAGCCAAGATTTCTTTTGCATGCAAATTCACCGCAATAAACGAATCGGACAGAGACGAAATAATTAAGTTTACCTTTGAACAGCAGAGACGGCAGATAGCTAAACAGAATATTGAGCGGCTATCATGAACTTGGAAGTTCGTTGTTTAAAAAGTTAGACATAACGACTATGTTGACGCGCCTGTTAAGTGCGCGTCCGGCGGCGGTAGAATTGCTGGCTACAGGTTTGTATTTGCCGTATCCGGAAGCAGACAGCCTAGCCGGGGGAAAATTAACGCTTTTTATAAAAAAACTCAGGACGTTGACCGCCCTTGCGGTTGAAAGCATCCAGTTGTTTGGATATTTTACGCTTCGTATCGGCGTAGAATCGGTATATCCTTCTATGGATATATTATTGTCGACTTTTAATAGTTCGGAAGCTATATATTTTAATAGCGGATGATATTTTGTTATTATTCTTGCACTGCCGGAATTAAAAAAGCTTGAACCCTTAAGAGATATAACAAGGCCCCTCGTAGATTTATAAACTCTTAGCGAAGATTTATACGATGCATTTCCGGCGGCAAAAGATTTTATTTTTGATTCTATTCCCGTAAATACCGCCGATTCCTGCCGTTCTTCTTTAATGAGCTTTTTATTCGATTTAGATACCTTAAATTGGGAAGGCGAAACCTTAGGCACTACTATCTTTGGAGTAGAAGCTATATTCGGCTTTGAACGCGAAACCGTTATAAACTTATTGGCTCCAAATGCCTGCTGTATCGAAATTGCAAGCTCCTTTAATCTGACGTTGTTTACTTTCGATATTGCAAACATTACTATAAAAAAGGACAGGAGAGTGGTAAGAAAATCCCCATAGCTGATCATCCATCTTTCGGAATTCGAATGTTCCGGACATTTTTTCTTTTTTCTGGACATTCTTATTTTTCTCCATTTTTCAAATCGTAAGCTTTTTTCTGCTCTGTGCTTAAAAAAGACTTAAGTTTTTCTTCTATAAGTCTAGGATTTTCGCCGTTCTGAATGCTTCTTATGCCCATAAGGATAAGCTCGTACCTTAAAACTTCCACTTTAAGGTTCATTTTAAGTTTACTGGATATAGGAAAAAGTATGGTGTTTGCAAAAGCAAGACCGTAAAGCGTTGCCGTAAATGCGACTGCAATACCTGCGCCTAGTCTGTTAGGCTGGTTCAGATGCTGCATAACGTGTATAAGACCTAAGACTGCTCCTATGATGCCGAGCGTCGGTGAATAGCCGCCCGCCTGCTCGAATATTTTAACGCTTTCGTCGCCGAATTCTTCTATATTAGACAACTCCGTTTCCATAATATCCATGACTACCTGAGGATCTATGCCGTCCACTACTAACTGAAGCGCTTTTTTTATAAAAGGGTCGGATGAGGCTTCTATTTCCGATTCCAATGCAAGAACGCCGTTTTTTCTTGCTTTCGTTGCGTAATTCAACAGGTCGGAAATTGTAGTTTCATAATCGACTTTTTTTGATAAAATAACTCCTTTTGCGGATATAATCGCTTTTTTAAGGTTATCCATCCTGTTTCCGGCAACCGTTGCGCCGGTTGTTCCTACTATAACTATTACGAAACCGATAGGGTCAAGCAATTGCATCAAATTAGAACCTTGGAGGAAATTTCCGAATATTATTCCGCCGAGACCCAATATAAAACCGATAATAGAAGCTATATCCATTGTTTGTATATTTATAAAAAGATTAAATTATATTAAAATAAATCTAAATAATAATAAATTTTCTATATTATAATACAAAAAATATTTTTTTTAAATATCTTATAAATCAATTTTAATAATAAACGATGATTTTATAGCCGCCGGTTAAACTTTTATTAACGTTGGCATTATGATATAATATAAAAAATTAAAATTTATATTAAATTTAAGTTGCGTTCATGCCGCATATTTTAAACGACAATGGAAAAATTAAATATTAATCTTAACATTCCGGTTTCTTCGGAACCGAAAATTTCGAGCGAAGCTTCCGTTAAAAATAACGGTAAAAATGAAATTACCCCTGAAGAGCTTAGCGAAATAAAAACGGTCGCCGTTAAATTCGAAAGCCTTTTTTTAAATATGATTTTTGATTCTATGTCTAAGGCAGTGGAAAAAGGCTCTTTTATAGATAAAGGTACCGGCTATAAAATTTACAATTCCCTTTTTTACGAGGCCGTAGCTAACAACAACAGCTACGGTAAAGGCATAGGCATAGCAAAAATGATCGTCGATTATTTTAAAGAGCATCCGTCTTTGATAGCAAAGGACGGAATAAAAGGACTAAGTTCTTCTGTCGCTTCTATGTCCGCTACCGGCAATTTATTTCAGGCATACGGATTAGCTTCAAAATATGGGGGCGCCGGCGCCGAAGGACTGAAACTTAACGCTTTGAAATCCGACGGCGCTTCCGGTTCTGACGCCTCAGGAGTTACCGAAGATTATGCCACCGCCGACGGTCTTGCAAAAAAAGCTTCCGAAATTTACGGCGTTCCGTACGGTTTAATAAAAGCCGTAATCAAAACGGAATCCGGTTTTAATCCTTATGCCGTTTCCAATAAAGGCGCCGTCGGACTTATGCAGTTAATGCCTAAAACTGCAGAAGAACTGGGCGTCGATCCTTACGATCCCGAAGGCAACGTTTTAGGCGGAACGCTTTACCTTAAACAGCTTTTGGACCGTTACGGAGGCAATACCGAGCTTGCTCTTGCCGCATACAACGCCGGTATAGGAAATGTCGAAAAATATAACGGAATACCGCCGTTTGAAGAAACGGAAAATTACGTAAAAACCGTTCTTGCTTACTATAAAGAATACTCTTGATTAATTTTAAGCGGGATTATTATCGTATAAATTTTATCATATCGTTTATTTTATATTATGGGAAGACTTATAAATTTAAAAGAATACGCCGGTATGCTCCAAGACTTCAATCCTATGCTTATAAAGGGAAAAATAGTTAAAGCCGTCGGACTCGTCCTTGAAGCTAAACATCCTGATCTTTCCATAGGAAAAATCTGCCGCATTAAAGGTAAAAACGACGTGTCTTCAAAAGGTATCACCGCAGAAGTTATCGGTTTTAAAGACGACAAGGCAGTTCTTATGCCTTACGGCGATATAGGAGGCATAAGTTTAGAAAGCGAGGTTATTCTTTTAGAAGAAGAGGAAAAATTTCCGGCAGGCGAAGAACTGCTGGGAAGAGTCGTGGATCCGTTCGGCAATCCGTTAGACGATAAAGGAAAAATTCAATGCGGCGGTTATGCAAAGATAGTCAACGAGCCTCCATCTCCTTTATCCAGAAAAAGAATTAACGAAGTTATGGACGTCGGAGTAAGGGCGGTAAATTCTTTTTTGACGATAGGCAAAGGGCAGAGGATAGGTATATTTGCCGGCTCAGGGGTCGGCAAAAGCACTCTTCTCGGCATGTTTACCAAATATTCTAAATCAGACGTAAATATTATAGCGCTTATCGGCGAAAGAGGGCGCGAAGTTAAAGAATTTATAGAAAAAAGTCTAGGAGAAGAAGGTTTAAAAAAATCCGCCGTTATCGTCGCTACGTCGGATAAATCCCCGTTGGTCAGAATGAGAGGAGCTTTTGCGGCGACAGCCCTTGCGGAATATTTTAGGGACAAAGGACTTGACGTGCTTTTTCTTATGGATTCCATTACCAGGTTTGCAATGGCTTCGAGGGAAATAGGACTTTCGGCGGGAGAACCTCCGACGGTAAGAGGCTATACGCCATCCGTTTTCAGCGTTTTGCCGAAACTGTTAGAAAGAGCTGCCAACTCCGATAAAGGAAGCATCACCGGAATATATACGGTTTTAGTAGAAGGCGACGATATGAACGAACCTGTTTCCGACACGGTAAGGTCTATACTCGACGGACATATAGTTCTTTCGAGAAAAACGGCGGAAAAAGGAATATTTCCGGCGATAGACGTTTTAAACAGTTTGTCCCGCGTCATGCCGGACATAGTTTCAAAAGAGCATCTGCTGTCCGCACGAGAGGTTTTAAAAGTGGTTTCGGAATACAGGGTAAACGAAGACCTTATAAATATCGGCGCTTATTCCAAAGGTTCCAGCGAAGCGATAGATTTTGCCATAGACCATATATCTAAGATAGAAAACTTTATAAAACAGACCCCCGAGGAAAAATATTCTTTCGAGGAAAGCATTAACGAAATGACCGGACTGCTGAATTAAATAAACAAACCGCGAACTAAATATAAAAAAATAAAATAAAAAAATATGAACAAATATAGGATAGGCAAAAAAGATGCTTTGTCGCTGTTTAAAAACGATAACATTATCGAACTTGGAAAAATAGCCGACGGTATAAGAAAGAAAAAACATCCGGACGATATAGTCACGTTTATTATAGACAGAAATATTAACTACACCAACGTCTGCATCTCGGAATGTAAATTTTGCGCTTTTTACAAAAAATACGGAGTGTGCGACGACGACGCTTACGTGCTGACGAAAGAACAAATTTTCGATAAAATCAGGGAAACAAAAGAACTTTCCGGTACGCAGATTCTTCTTCAGGGAGGATTAAATCCCGATATAACTATAGACTACTATATTAATCTGTTAAACGATATTAAAGAAAATTTCGATATACATATACATGCGTTTTCTCCGCCGGAGATTACTTTTATCGCCCGTTCAAACGATATGACTATCAGAGAAACCGTAAATCTTTTGAAAGAAGCAGGCTTGAATTCCGTACCGGGCGGAGGAGCGGAAATATTAGTCGACAGGGTAAGAAAAAAAATAAGCCCGAATAAGATAGACAGCGGGCAGTGGCTTAAAGTCATGGAAGAAGTTCACAATGCGGGTTTAAATTCTTCCGCCACCATGATGTTCGGAACTATAGAAACCGATGAAGATATAGTGGAACATCTTTTAAAACTTAGAGACCTTCAGGATAAAACCGGCGGTTTCAAGGCTTTTATTCCTTGGAGTTTTCAGAGTAAAAATACGTCGCTTAATCCAAGGGGCGTTTTCGGTCATTATTATCTTAAAGTACTTGCGGTTTCAAGAATAGTTTTAGACAATTTCGATAATATTCAGGCGTCATGGGTAACGCAGGGAGCGAAAATGGGACAGGTCGCGTTAAGTTTCGGAGCTAACGATATGGGTTCCACAATGCTTGAAGAAAACGTAGTAAAAGCGGCGGGAACGGCAAACAGAACAGTCGATGAAAAATTAATGGTTAGATTAATTAAGGACGCGGGATTTATTCCTGCGCAGAGAACGAATAATTATACGCTAATAAAAAAATATCGCTAAATATATATATTTTTTTAAAATTAAAATTATGTTATAATTTTTATAAATAAACAACAAATTATATTATAAAAAGGCGGGGGCATAATTTCCGTGACGGAAGAAAAGCTTTTACATTTTAAAAATATTTTAAACAAAAAATTAGAGTCTTTGCTCGACGATGCTCTTAAAACCGTCGACAGCATGACGAAAGAAGACGATAATTTTCCCGACCCTAACGACAGGGCGACTTTAGAATCCGACAGAAACTTCGAACTAAGGATACGCGACAGAGAAAGGAAACTAATTCCTAAAATACAGGAAGCGCTGTCCAGAATAGAAAACGGTACTTACGGAATATGCGACGAATGCGGCGGAGAAATTTCCGAAAAAAGATTGGAATACAGGCCGGAAGCTACTTTATGCATTGCCTGCAAAACTAAACAGGAAGAACTTGAAAAAAGGAAGAATAAGTAATAATATTAAAATAGCGGTATTACATAATATATCAAAATTAATCTAACGGCTGTTATTTATTAAGGATAATGCCATGATAAATTTAGCGAACAGAATTACTCCCAGAAAAAAAATTCTTCTGGTAGAAGACAACAGGATGCATTCGGAACTTGTGCGAATTATTATACAATCGTCTTTTGACGCCGACGTAACTATAGCAGAAAACGGCAGGGACGCATTGGATAAAATTACCGAAGGAAATATTTTCGACCTTATTATTATCGATATAATGCTTCCGAAAATAAACGGACTCGACGTTCTCAGGACTATCAGAAAAGTTTACGACAAAGTTCCCATTTTAATGATAAGCGCTCTTAACGATAAAGAAACCGTAAAAAAAAGTTTTGAAGACGGAGCTACCGATTACGTCGATAAGCCTATAAGAAACGAACTGCTCAGAGACAAAATAAGCCTTCTGCTTAACGCCAGGTCTTTGTAATTTAAAATTTATAATTTATTATCGCTGTATATAATATATAATATTAATAAATAGATATTTATTACTTAACTATCAAGGAGAAATAAGTTTAGCTTGAAGAAACTGAATAATTTTATGAACGGTGTCATGGCAAAAATCCTGATATACGGCGGCGGCAAAGCCGCTAAGACTATGATTGAAATGCTTCGAGACGATAAAAACGTCGAGATAGCCGCGTTAACCGCCAGAAATTTAGACAAAGAAGGCGCCGTCTATGCAAAAGAATCCGGAATAAAATGCTTTAAAACGATTAAGGAAGTTAACGACGCTAATATAAATTTTAATATAATATTTAATCTGACCGGAGAACCTGAATTAGAACTTGCCGAGCTTGCGTTGCTTCACGACCACGGAATAGAGATTATTAATTCCGTCAGTTCCAAACTTATTTACGACCTGCTTTACGACAGGCACAAAAATCATATCGATAAAGAAAGCATTATTAAGCAGTTAAGAGAGCAGAAGGCATACTTTAAAAATATCTTAGACGATTCTTTCGATATGATTATGGTCACCGACCGCCGCGGTATAATTACCGAATTTAATAAGGGCGGCGAAAATATGCTCGGTTATTCCCAGAAAGAAGTTATAGGAAAGCGCGCATCCGAATTTTATATAAATCCCGAAGAAAGAGACGATATTTTAGAAAAGCTTAAAAAAGATAAATTCGTAGCAAATTACGAAACGCTGCTTAGAAAAAAGGACGGAAGTACGGTCAATATATCTCTTACGATATCACGCATTATGGATAAGAATGGAGATATAATAGGAACTATCGGCATTTCTAAAGATATTACGGACATAAAATTGCAGGAAAAAAGGCTGAAGGAGCTGAACGAAAATCTTGAAAATAAGGTTATAGAAAGAACGAAACAGTTTGAAGAAAGCAACAAGGAACTTAGAAAGTCAAATGAGTTAAAATCTAAATTTATCGCAAATATGTCTCACGAATTAAGGACGCCGCTTAATGCAATTATAGGCTATTCAGATCTTCTTAAAGATTCGGCGGATTTAAGCGAAAAGCATAAAAAATATACCAATAACATATTAGTATCGGGCAAACATCTGCTCCAGCTTATAAACAATATTCTCGACATATCTAAAATAGAAGCAGGCATGTTCACTCTTGAATACTCCGTTTTTTCTATTAAGGAAGCTATAGACGAAGCTATCGTCGTTTTAAAATCGCTTGCCGGAAAAAAGAATCTTACGATAACCGTCGATTATGAATGTTCCCAAGATTACAAACTGTATTCCGATAGAATTAAATTTAAACAGGTGATATATAATCTTTTAAGCAACGCCATAAAATTTTCTTTTGAAAATACCGAAGTTAAAGTAGTGTGCAAAAATGTTTCTCCCGCCGTAAATATTAAACCGGAAACATCTCGCGATAAATTGTTTGAATACATACAGATAGACGTTATAAACAGCGGAATAGGCATAGACGATAATTTTAAAAATAAAATATTCGAAGAATTTACTCAGGCGGATAATAATTACTCTAGGCAGTATGAAGGAACGGGCCTCGGACTTGCTTTGACGAAAAAAATAATAGAACTGCACGGAGGGCATATAAACTTTGAATCGGTCGAAAACGGTTTAACCGATTTTACTTTTATCCTGCCAAATCCTCTTGAAGCCGAAAAAGCTGCCGCAATGAGCGTCGAAGAAACCGAAAAAACTTTAATAACGGTAGATGCAAAAACTTTTTTCTGGAACAACAACGCCAAAAGAAATAAACCTTTAGTGCTTGTTTCAGAAGACGACCGCCCTACCTCTGAAATTTTAACTATAAACTTGGTAAACTCGGGATATTCGGTTGCCCATGCATACGACGGAATAGAAGCCGTCGAAAAGGCGAAAAGTTTAAAGCCTTTCGCTATTCTATTAGATATTATGCTGCCGAAAAAGGACGGATGGGACGTTTTAAACGAATTAAAAACCGACAAAGACACAAAAAACATACCGGTAATTATAACGAGCATAATAGACAATAAAGACTTGGGATTTGCGCTAGGCGCTACGGATTATCTTATAAAACCTATAGAAAAAGAATCGCTTATTCATACTCTTTCGCAGTTTACATTGACCTCTAAAAGAAAAAAAAGACAGGTTAATATTCTGCTTGTCGACGACGACCCGATAGTTCATAAAATGATAGGAAAAATTTTGGCGGATGAAGGTTTTAATCTCGTCCATGCATACAACGGCGAAGAAGGCCTTAAAATGTCAATAGAGCTTAAACCCGATTTGATACTGCTAGATTTGATAATGCCGGACATAGACGGATTCGAAGTAGCCGAAAACATAAAAAAACATCCTATATCTGCTCAAATACCTATATTCATTATAACGTCCAAAGATTTGACTGTAGAAGAAAGGCTTAAACTTTCCGGCAATATTGAAAGAATAATAGGCAAAAAATCTTTTTCCGCCGAAGAATTAAGCCGCTCTATAAGGGAATTGGAGCTTATCTATCCCCAAAAAGCAGGTTTATTCGATGAAATTACCGGTCTTTTAGACCATAATTATTTTAATATAAGATTGGCTCAGGAAATTAACAGGGCAAAAAGATACAATATAGTTTTCAGCGTAATATTTTTAGATATAGATAATTTTAAAGAATACTGCGATTTAGTAGGAAATTTTCATTCCGACATAGCGCTTAAAAAAATATCGGAAATTTTAAAGAAAATGCTTAGAGGCTCTGATGTGATAGTAAGATTCGGCTATGACGAGTTTGCAATAATATTAAATAATACCTTAAAAGATGCGGCCGTATTCGTCGCAAACAGGTTCTGTTCGGTCGTAAGGGATTATCCTTTTTATAAAGAAGAAGAGTTAAAGTCTAAAAAATTAACGGCTTCCTTTATAGTCGCTTCGTTCCCAAAAGACGGAGAGACTCCAGAAGAGCTTGTTTCTAAAATATACAACAGGCTTTGCGATATTAAGAGTTCGGGAGGAAATACCGTAGCGGAAGTAAACTGAAGAATTAAAAAAAATAAAGAAATAAATTAATATTAATTATTGATACGTTGCATTATTAAATTAAATTAAATTAATTATATAATATGCGTAATAAAATTCTTATAGTAGAAGATAATGCTATAAATCTTGATTTAATTACGGCAATGCTGGAGCCGTTCGATTTAGATATAGTAACGGCCGAAGACGGTTACGAAGCGCTTAAAAAAACGGATGAAAATCCCGATATTGCTTTAATTCTTCTCGATATAGGACTTCCAGGGATAGACGGAATAGAAGTTTTTAAAAGGTTGAAATGCAATGAAGCATACAAAAATATTCCCGTTATTGCGGTTACGGCGCACGCCATGGCAGGCAATAAAGAACATCTGATATCTCTTGGGTTTAACGATTTTATCGCAAAACCTATAGATAAAAACATACTTTACGAAAAAATAAGGGAATATTTAAAAATTGAAGGATAAAACGGAAGAATTTAAATTTTACACAGAACTAAAGGTCAGATACGAAGAAACGGATGCTATGTCCGTCGTTTACTACGGTAAATATTTCGTATTTTTCGAAGTGGCAAGAACGGAGTATCTTAAAAACATAGGCTACAAATATACCGACATAGAAAAAGAAGGCTTTTACTTCGTTGTAGCCGAATCCAACTGTAAATATTTTAATCCTGCGAAATACGACGACGATTTAAAGATATATACAAAAATAGAATATATAAAAAATTCTAGTTTTAACTTTATTTATAAAATAGTAAGAGAAAATAAGACGGAAAATCCGCCGAAAGACGGCGGATACCCTATGACCTCGAAACTTAAACAAACTCTGCCTTCAATACATACCGAGATCGCCTCCGGATATACGGTCTTAGTCTGCGTCGACAACGTAGATTTTAAACCTAAGCGTATTCCAGAATACCTTAGAAAAGCTATTAAGGATTTCGAAAAATTCTAATATTTTTTTGACGTGGGCAGAATTAATTATATCCTTTTCCCGCTATTGCCGTTTCCTTCCTTATTTGCGGAATTTTGTAACGTAAATGTAACAAAAAATTAACATATTTTTAACATTTTCGTCATAATCCTGAAACATTAAAATGATTAAATAATATTATCTCAATTATATCAGTTTTTTAATATTGATATTAAATTAATTTAATCGTTAAGTTTAAGGAGGGACGCAGAAATGTCCGCAAGAAAATTAGAAAACGCCGTTTACTTTAACTATTTTAATCCGCTTAAAACATTTAAAAAGATTGAAAGGTTTAAAAATTTTTATTTTAACGTTTCTGTAAATATCGCCGCAAAAATTCAGTCCGAAACTAAAAAAAATAAGGCAACTAATGTATCTTACGGCAAGGTTTTATTATCTGTTTTTGCTTTCGGAAGTATTATCTCCGTCGCTTCATGCGCTTCCGCTATGATAAACTTAAATCAGGGTTCGCTCGGTATAGGCGCTTCCGGCATTTTAAACGAAGCTACGACGTGGATATGCTACAGGCTTGCTCCCGCTACTCTTACCATAGGACTCGTTAAAGGCTTTTACGATATAAAACAGCACAAACCGGATGCCGCAAGAAAAGCGTTTATAACTGCGGCGGCAGGAACAGGCGTTATGCTTGCTCCGACTATAACAGGGGCAATACTCGGAATAGTCCAGAATGCGGGAGGCGCTGCCGCCGGTATGAATATTGGAGCCGGTAACGGCGCAACGACGATAGGACAGCCTTAAAATGCTGCATAAATAAAAATAATTATAACAATACATATATATAAATAAAATAAAAAATGACTCAAAAAAAACAGAACAAAGCAATAAATGCGCAAGGATATACCGAATTTAAAATATACAGCGAAATACACGGAAAAATAACGAGATTCGGGCTTGAAATTTACGACTGGGCATTTTTTATTTTTTTGACTACGGCTTCTATATTAATATTTAAAAAAGCTATTATTATAGCGATATTGTCGGATACCGCAACATTAATATTTATAAAAAAGTATAAGAAAAATAAACCGGATTTTTATACGAATTCGCTTTTATCTTTTATATTCGCAAAAAAAGAGCTGTACGTTTTAAATTCTGAAAAGGAGAAATAAGAATAAATTTATGCTGTTAAATTCCGTTTTAAAAAAAATAGAGCCGTCCGGTTCATTAAATAAATACGTTAATCTTTTGTCGGTAAACGACGGTATAGCCGCAGGCGTAGACGGGTCTTTTACAATAGGTTTTTCCGTAAAAGGCTTCGATTACTATCTTTCCGAAAATAAAATAGTTAACGATACGGCTTACGTAAACGATCTTCTGCTCAATCTTATGGACGAAAACATCAGTCTTCAATGGATTTACAAAATAGGCGACAAAAATGAAAAATTTATTTCTAACTACGAAAACTCTTCCGTGCCGCCAGTAAATTTTAAATATATAAAAGATAATAAAATAAAGCATCTGGAATCTAAAAATATTAAAAACGTTAATATATACCTTTTTTGCACAATTAACGGTTTAAGCCTTCGTTCAAATACCGGCAAAACGAACTTAACTTCTATATTTGCAGGTTTTGCAGGCAGGCTTGCCAAAATTGATTTAAAGTCTTCCGTTAATTCTATCGCAAAACTAAACGCCGGCTGCGATAAAAAAATAATAGAAAGAAAATTAAGAAACGTCGAAAACAATCTGGGTTTTATATCCTCAAAACTCGATTTAAGCTTAAAAAAAATGAATAATCAGGAGCTTGTGGACTATTTTTACGAAGAATTAAATCCTTTAAGATTTGCCTGCGGAGTCAAAGCGCCGAAATGGGAAGATATGATGGACGGTTCGACGTTCAGAAGCCAGCTTATATATTCATATGCCGAAATCAAAAAAGATTTTTTTTATATAGACGGATATTATTATAAATTTATAAACATGCACAGACTTCCGTCAAAAATAGATTCATTCGGTATAACGCCCCTTTTAAACTTAAACGGGTCTGTGACGGAAGATGATTTTTTTCCTTATGATATAGCAGTCGCCTTTAATATTCCAGAACAGGAAAAAACTATGGAAAAAATACAGACGGACAGAAATATAAAAGCAAGTTTGACGGAAGCGGTAAACGGCGGATATACGGATTATAAAGGGGTTAATATTACCGAACAGTTAGACGAGTTTTTGGAATCGGTTTCAAAACTTAAAAAGAAAGTCGTAGAATTTTCTTTATGTGCGCGAATAAAGTCTAAAAATTTAGAAGACCTGAATGTAAGGGCGGTAAAACTCCTTGAATCTTTTAAAAATTTGAACGGAATGGAAGGAATAATAGACGACATGGAGCATCATAAACTTTATCTTTCTTTTTTACCCGGTCAATCGCGCTTTAACAGGAGATTTAAAACGTCTATTTCTACGGCGGCAGCACCTTTCATACCGCTTAACGAAGGGTTTAAGGGGACGGAAAAATGCGCTATTCCGTTAATAAACGACAGAGGGGAAGCGGTAAGACTCGACCTTTACGAAAACCGCCTGCCTTCAAAGCACGGAATAGTTTTCGGCAAAACGAGAAGCGGAAAAGGTTTTATGCTTAACGGATTTTTAAGCAATTTTTACATATCCGGCGACGATTACCATATAGTAGGGGTTGACATAGGCGGAACTTACAAAA
>JAJYHI010000095.1 GCA_021784835.1 bacterium | reverse complement strand
GGTCAGTGTAACGATTCGTATTCGCTTGCTATCGCGGCGCTTAAATTAAAAGAAAAATTAAATTTAAACGACATAAACACCCTGCCTATTTATTACGAAATTGCATGGTATGAGCAAAAAGCGGTTATAGTACTGCTTGCGCTTCTTTATTTAGGAGTTAAAAATATCAGGCTCGGTTATAAACTGCCGGCATTTTTATCTGAGAACGTGGCGGATTTTCTTGTTAAAAATTTTAATATAATGGCTGTTTCTAATGTAGAGGATAGTTTAAAATATATAAACGGAAATAGATAAAGATAAAATAAAAAATTAAAATTAACGGAAGAAAGGAGGTAAAATATTTTTTAGCGCCCTTTCTTCCGTTAAAATTAAATATTTTTTTTAAATAATCAACCCCATTTCTGTTTGTTAATATGTGCAACTATTTCTGCTTTAGACATTTGTCTAAGTTCAAATGCGGCTTTTTTTGCTTTTTGAAACAAAATAAGGCAATTAGGATCAAGATTATCGTTTATTCCGTCTTCGGCAATTTTTAAAACTTTAGTGAGTACATGGGTAAGATCCATATGCAGCTGATTAGTTTTTCTAGAGCGGTCAATTAATTGCTCAACGTCTGCAGCGACTTTTTCAAATTTTTCTTTTGGCGCTCCGCATTTTGGGCAAGTATCAGGAGCAGAGTCTCCATCGTGAATGTAGCCGCATACCGAACATTTCCATTTCATAGTTAACCTCCATTAATATTAAAATTAATTAATTAAGTTAAGAATTGTTAAACTTCTTATTGTTTTAATTTTATCATAAAAAAAATAAATTGCAAGAAATTTTAGGATTAATTATTGATTAGTAAGAAATATTTTATTTACAAATTCGGAAGACTCAATTAGGAGTAAGAGAATAAATAAATCTGACACCTTTAAAATATTAAGAAAGGTTAGATTTTATTTTGGCTTGACACTCAGGTTTTTTTGGTTGACAAAACGGTTATCGATGTAATAAAATATAATGCTCAATTAGAAAAATGTAATTATATATAACAGATACTAGATATTTTCAGTTTTTATTAAGAATAAGGAGAATATAAAATGTCAAGAGTTTGCAGTATTTGCGGTAAAGGTATACAGTTCGGAAATAATGTTTCGCATGCCAATAATAAAACAAAGAAAGTATCTTTCCCTAATTTACATATGGTTAAGGCTGTTACCGCTAACGGCGGCAATAAAAGAATAAAAGTCTGCGCAAAATGTCTTAAGGCGGGAAAGGTAGTCAGGGCAGTTAAGGCCGGCAAGTAATAGGATGACAAAAACCGGCGGCTCATGACTGCCGATTTTTTCTTAAAAAAGCAACCTGTTCCAAGTGATATGTTCTTGGAAACATATCGAACAGATCTATTTTTTCTATTTCGTAGCCCTTTTCGTCAAATTGTTTTAAATCCCTTAAAAACGTCATTGTATCGCAAGATACGTATATTATATATAACGGATTTAAATCCGTTATTTTCCCTGTCAGACCTTTAATGCCGGATCTAGGCGGGTCTAAAATTATTAAATCGAATTTTTTATCTTTTTCAATTTTATCAAAAAATTTTGATACGTCGGATTTAACGAATTTAATATTGCTTATATTGTTTAATACGGCGTTTTTCTTTCCGAGTTCTATGGCAAAATCGCCGGATTCGACCCCCGTAATCCTATCGGCGTAAGACGTTAAAAAAAGCGAAATATTTCCAAAACCGCAGTATAAATCAAGTGCGTTAGAAAATTTTTTTGCACCCCTTTTCGTTATGGTTTCTATATAATCGGATATTGCGTTTATTATGTTTTCGTTTTGTTCTTTATTTATTTGAATGAATGACGGTAAATCGTATAAAAATTTTTTATCTTTTATAGTCAAAAATTTTTTATTATTGTTTTTATCTGCATCTCCTGTTGTGTATTTAATGATTTTTTTATCGGCTGATTCCAGAAAAATATTGTCGCATTTTGTGCCGGTAAATATATCTTTAATAAATTCCGTCGGTAATTTAAAGTTATTTTTAACGCGTAGAATTATATTCTTAAATCCCGCTTCACTAATAGTTAAGAGTGAAATGTTTTTAGTGACGGTCCGATAATACTTTTCGCTTAGCAATACGCCCACTGCTTTTTTCAATAATTTGTTTAAACCGTCTTTTGCAAGATGGCATTGTTCAATATTTACTACGTCATGGGAATATTTTTTATAAAATCCTATATTTTTATTATGTATTTTTAATCCTATTTTTTGTCTGTAATTAAGATTTGCTTTTGCAGGATTAAACTTTATAGGAACATCCTGCTCGAAATAATTAGAACCGAAAATTTTTTTAAATTCTTTTTTAAAGATTTCTGTTTTCCAGTAAATTTCGGCATTATAAGACATATCTAAATAATCGCATCCGCCGCAAATCCCGAAATATTTGCATACCGGCTCTATTCTTACATCAGACGGTTTAATAATTTTATTTATTACGGCGAAGTCGTAATTTTTATGCTCTTCTAGTATCTCTATTTTTAAGTTGTCGCCGGGAACGGCATAAGCGACGAAGACGACTTTGGAATCGGCTCTTCCCACGCCCCAACCGCCGTAAGATAATGAATCTATGTTTATTATTTTAAATTTATCCGGCAATTTAACTTTTTTAGCCCCCTTGTTTTTTAAACTATTATATTATATTATTTATTAGATTTAATAAATATCAAAAGATAAAACGATAAATAAAAAAATATAAATAAATAAGATAAGGTCAAAAAATAATTATGAAAGGCATTATTCTTGCCGGCGGAAGCGGAACTAGGCTTTATCCTATAACTCTTAGCGTCTGTAAACAGCTTTTGCCGGTTTACGATAAGCCTATGATATATTATCCCTTGTCGAGCCTTATGCTCGCGGGAATAAGAGATATCTTGATAATAACGACCCCGGCGGATTTAGAAAAATTCAGGACTATATTCGGAGACGGTAAGGACTTAGGGCTTAATATAGCCTATAAGGAGCAGCCTTCCCCCGGCGGACTTGCGGAAGCTTTTATAATAGGCAAAGAATTTATAGGAGTGGATGACGTTTGTTTAATTCTCGGCGACAATATTTTTTACGGACACGGTATTCCCGAAAAGTTTAATTATGCAAAAAATATAATAAAGCAGAATGGCGGAGGAGTAATTTTTACATATTACGTCGAAGACCCTCAGAGATACGGCGTTATAGAAATCGGCGGCGACGGAAAAGTTCTATCTATCGAAGAAAAACCGAAAAATCCAAAATCCAACTACGCCGTTACCGGAGTTTATTTTTACGACAATGAAGTCGTTAATATTGCAGGCTCTTTAGAACCGTCGGAGAGAGGAGAGCTTGAGATAACCGACGTAAATAATGAATACTTAGAACTCGGCAAACTTAACGCAGTGACGCTGGGCAGAGGTTATGCATGGCTTGACACGGGAACGCCGGAAAGCCTGCTCGACGCTTCAAAATTTATCGAAATGATGGAGAAAAGACAGGGGCTTAAAATCGGATGCATTGAGGAAATAGCGTACAAAATGAATTATATTTCCGAGGATGAACTTATAAATCTGTCTAAAAAATATATAAAAAGCGGTTACGGCAATTATATTTTGAAAATAATAAATGAAAATAAAATAATTTAGCCGTTTTAATCAAATAATAAATAAAATTTTAAAAATTAATGCAATATAAAAAGGTAAAAAAATATGAAATTAAAAAAAATTATTACGGCTGTTTTGCTTTCCTCCATTCTAGGATTATTTGCAGGACTACTGCTTACGGGATGTTCAGGAACTAATCAGGCGTTAGAAAAAGACCATATTATGAACGACGGCTGTTTTATAACGTGTTATAATAATGCGCATAACGATAAAGTAGCCAAAAAAAATGCCGACGGCGGAAAATATGCAGATTATTCAGTCGGCAAATACCATTCCGCTCATAACGATAAATCTCCCAAAAAAATTTACGGATGATTAATGCATATAAGTTTAACCGTCATAGAATTTTGGGGTATAGCTGACTGGTGTGCTTTTGCTTTGACTTTGGCAGGAGTTTGGCAGTTAAGCTCGCATAAAAAATCGGGTTTCGTTATAAACGCTTTTGCTTCGGTAATATGGGTCGCAATAGGAATTCATTCCGGTTTAGCGGGACTTACTGCTTTAAATATAATTTTAATGTTTATATATCTTAGAGGTTATATTAAAAAATAAAATAAGAAAAAGACGCCAGATGAATTTTGCGCAACATCTTTAAAACTTTTTAAATTTCGGCAAATTTAGTATAATAAAAATAATAAATCTTTTTATAAGGCCCCATAGTCTAGCGGTTAGGACGTTGCCCTCTCACGGCAGTAACACGGGTTCGAATCCCGTTGGGGCTGCCATTTT
>JAJYHI010000020.1 GCA_021784835.1 bacterium | reverse complement strand
CTTTAGATGTTTCTGCACGCTGTTTTTGTATTTCAAGTTGTATAAAGCGCCGAATTTCTACATAAGAGGTCTGTTTTTATGAACTTAACGAACATCCGGGTAATCTTTTTAATCTACCTGCAGCCATAGACAATTACCATTCGATAAAATCTTACGTTTGTCAAACGCAAGCGGGATTATCTGCAGTAAACTTTTATATATTATTAATCGTTTCTCTATTATTTTTAATATTTACTTTCTTTATCGCCCCATAAAATCCTTCAACTTTATTGTTCTCAAGATATTGCTCTATATCCGACGTCTTTATTAAAATTTTAGACTTGACCCGATAAAATGTTATTTCTCTATCGTTTACAAGCCGCCTTATAGTCATCTTATTCACGTTAAGATATTGCGCCGCTTGATTAACATCCAATAATACGTTTTGAGTTTCAGATTTTATGTTTTTTATTTCCATATTTTACTTTGTAAATAAATGTTGTATAATTATATTATATAACTTATTTTCATAAAGTCAAATTATTTTTTTATCATTGTAAATTTATGTAGGATATATTGAAATATTCAAAGGCTATGATTTTTTTGAAATGGTATAATATAAAAATTTAACGGGGGTATAAATTGCATAAGAAAAAGCCCAGATTAAACATTTTTGAAGTCAAGCTAATCGAAAAATTAAAAAATTTAAGAATCGAACAAAACCTTACGCAGGCCGAATTAGCTAAAAAAGCCGGACTTTCGAGAGTATCGGTTACGGAACTTGAAACTTTCCGAAAAAAGCCTACATCCAAAATTATAGAAAAAATTTCTAATGCCTTAGATTTTCCCGATTACGTCAAAGAATTAAAGAAAATAGTCGAAAAACAAAATGAAGAATTTGAGGAAAAATCTTCTAACTTAATCGAAAATCGGTTTAACCCTATACCTCTATCAGATAAATTGATTTCCGATAAAGAAGACTTATTGAAATTAAAAAAAAATACCGAAGGACAGTTTGTGTTCGTTCCTGGCAAAATGGCCGTAGTAATAAGCAAAATTAATGGAATATATGCTTATAAAATGCATGACCCCTCGATGGAACCCACTATTAAAGAGGGAGATTTTCTGATTATTAAATACCTTAAGCAAACCTTAATGCCGGATGATTTGCTGGCAAGTATGTATTTTGCGGATTCCAGTATCGTCGTTATATCTAACGGCAAGGAAAGTTTTGTAAGAAGAATGAAAAAAATTCGCTATTATACCAGGTTTAATGCTAAAGGTAAGGGCAATAATAAAACGGATAAGAATTATCCAAAAGATATCGTGTTTTTTATTGCGGACAATCCTTTTGATAACGGCTTTTATATTGAACCTGAATGGGATATCAACAACAGGGCGGTTACCGATGAAACATACCTCGAGATCGATACCCGGACATTTTCCATAGACGATAACTCCGATTTTAAGATTATCGGGGTTGTTATTATGATTGTCAAGGGAAACCCGATAAACGATATGGATATAGAAGCGTTATTAATGACCAAGTGGATTAATGAATAGATTTTAAAAGCCCTAATGTTAATTACATAAAAGTTTTACATAAAAGTTTTATTGACATAATATTTTACAAGGGATAAAATTAATTTATTATAAAAAATGAAGAATAATTGCTGTTCTTAAAAATTAGAAATTTATAGGATTTAAAAACACAACATGAAAGAATATAATTATACGGTTATTTTGGAAAGAGAAGAAGACGGCGGATTTCATGCGTTTTGTCCGGCGCTTCCGGGATGTCATACATACGGGGACAACTACGATGAAGCATCAGAAAATATAAAAGATGCAATTAAGCTTTATATTGAAAGTTTAAAGATGCATAAAGAAGAAATCCCAATTGAAGACATTGCTATTAAATCTATGAGGGTAGCGGTTTGAGCCCTAAATTGCCTCGCATTACTTCTAAGGACATAATAAAGGTGGCTGTTAAATTAGGCTTTCAGTTCGACAGGAAATCAGGAAGCCACGCCATTTATTACCGCGATTCGGATAAAAGGCGGATAGTCGTTCCAATTCATTCTGGAAAAATTATAAAACCGAAAACGCTCTCAGGAATAATTAAAGACATGGGATTAGAATCAAATGAATTTCAAAGTCTGCTATAAAATAATCACATTTTAGCGCACATAAAAAATATATATAGCCGATAAGTTAGTAATTTCATTAACTTATCAATCAAGGTAACAGCCTTCTAAGCTGTGGGTCGCAGGTTCGAATCCTGCTGGACGCACCATTAAATCAAGGGTTTTAATATCGTTTTTAAAACCTTCTCGCGTCAAAGAAATGTAAAGTTTCGGGAAATATATACATAGCTTATATTTAAAAATTCTTCCTTTGTAAACATTTTAAAACTCTTAAAATAAGAAATTATTTTAAAAATATAACATATTTATATTTTAAAATTTTCTTGACATAATTTAAAAAAAATGATATCTTTAATAGCGCTTCAATGTTAGTTTATATAAAAATATAATATCGTTATATTTTTATATCTAATAATTAAACAATATAAATATAATTTATTTAAAATCTATGAAAAAAGATATAAAAAAAAACGGCTCGTTTGTCAACAATTTGCGCCCGTTGAAACAAATGAACAAACCGAGCGACCTTATAAGACAATTCACCCCAAACTGGTTTACTATGAATATGGGTACTGGAATTTTGTCTCTTATGCTGGGAGCTTTCCCGTTTTATGTGCCGGGTCTCTTAATGGTAGCTAAAACTTTATGGGTTATAAATATTTTTCTTTTTGTAATCTTTAGCGTTTTATTTATAGGCAGATTTGTTTTTTATTTTAAATCGGCGGTAAAGTTGTTCGGCCACCCGATTCAATCCATGTTTCTTGGAGCTATTCCTATGGGATTGGTAACTATTATAAACGGTTTTTTAAATTTCGCAGGCCCGAAAATGGTCAATCTTGCTTTCTATTTATGGTGGATAGACGTAATAATAAGCGTTATTGTAGGTATTCTTGTGCCTTTCTATATGTTCACTAACCATACCCACAGCATTGAAGACATGACTGCCGTATGGCTATTGCCTATAGTACCCGCCGAAGTTGCGGCTTCTTCGGGAGGTTTTCTTGCTCCGCATTTAGCGGCGGCGGCGGCAAGAGTAGTAGTAGTTACCGGCTATGCTTTATGGGCATTCTCGGTTCCTTTAGCTTTCGGCGTTCTCGTTATACTGTTTTTGCGTCTTGCCTGGCACAAATTGCCGCATAAAGATATGGCGGTTTCTACCTGGTTGACGCTGGGTCCGATAGGCACGGGAAGTTTAGGACTTCTTCTCCTGGGAAGCGATGCACCGCGTGCATTTATCGGCACTAAACTTTTTATTTACGCTAAAACGGCTGCAGCATTCGGTCCTATAGGCGGGCTGGTTATATGGGGATTCGGTTTCTGGTGGCTTATTATTGCATTATTATTAACTATAAGATACGTAAAAGAAGGAATGCCTTTTAATATGGGCTGGTGGGGATTTACCTTCCCGCTGGGTGTTTACACTGCAGCTACGATTATATTCTATAGGATTACCGGTATTGAATTTTTCAGGATTACTGGGGCTATATTCGTCATAATGCTTGCTGGATTCTGGACGTTAGTTACGTCGAGAACGCTTCACGGTATGTGGCACGGCTATCTATTTAAAGCTCCGTGTCTGTCGACAGAAACGGGTTTACCCGACGAATCTAAAGAATGCCCCGTTTAATTCAATGCCTTAATCTTGAATTATAATATAACAGCCATAACTTCTTCGACATTCATCCTCGACGATTTAGACTTTCTTTCGACCGGTTTTCCGACAGGAATCAATGCAACGAGATTGTCGGGGCTTTTAATACCGAGTATGTTTTCTATTTCAGGTTTGGCGATTAGGGGTCCCGTCATCCAGCATGCCCCAAGTCCTTCGTTGTGAGCTACAAGCAAAATGTGGGCTATAAAGCTGGATACGCCCTGAAGTCCCGGATTTACTATAAATTTTCTGGCGAAATTCCTGTCTTTATTTTTATCGTTATTTTCAAGTATTTTATCAATACTGCCGGTATACGGCTTCTCCACGACTGCAAGTACGACCGGCGCTTCGTTAAAAAATGCATAAACGTCCGGCGCATCTTTGCCCGTTACGTTTTTATATACGGTTTCCACTTCGCTTCTCATTTTATTAAGAATATCTTTGTTTTTAATTATATATGTAAACCAGTTTTGAGCGTTTCCCCCGCTTGGCGAATTTATAGAAATTTCCATAATTTTTTTTATCAGATTCAAGTCAACGTCTTCAGACTCGAATTTTCTTATGCTCTTTCTGGTTTTAACTGCTTCTATTAAGTCCAATTTACGTCTCCTTTTTGCAAAACATTTATTTATATGCTTATTTCGTTTAAAGTTTCGAAATTATAGTAATGTTATCGTAATATTATACAACAAAAACGATTTAATTAAAACGGCTGATTCAATCCGAAATAATATCTGACCCCGTATTCAGAGCCGACTCTGCCGCCGAACGCTTTTGCGGCGTAAAAACTAAACATTTCGGGATATATCCCGAAAAAGTAAGTTTTGAAGTGCAAACCGAGTCCCGCAAAACTATATACAACGCCTTTATGAATAACCGAAGGAACGGTATCGTCAAGCTTGCCTGCGCCGCCTATTACGTTTCCGGTCACGGCGGTTATATCGATAAGGTTATCTAATAGATTCAAGTTTAATCCCCGGTATATATTTCTTTCATAATCTGCTTCGGCAATTACGGCATCGTTACCGATAAAGGGTTCGCTTGCAGGTATACCCATAATGCCGTTAATTCCGCCCAGATAATAATCAAGAGCTTCGGGAACGTTTCCGTCGGCAAAAACGCCTATGCCTCTTACGGATATTATGTTATCCGCATTTATTTTAAAATTTCTTACATACTGCAGCATAAACTGACTAAAGGAAAAAGGCGAAAATATATTTGAATTGGCTATATTATAAGTAAAGTTAAACGATGAACCGTATTGAGGATTAATATTATAATCTACCGAATTATATCCATAGCCGACTGTAAATTCCGTCAGTCTTTTAGTATTTTGATAAATTATAGAATCGCCCGATGCAGAGGGGCTTATCTGCATAAAATTTATCGAACCGAAAATCGACTGCCTGTATGTCTGGGCGACAGGAAAAAAATTTCCAAGCTGATGAGACAAACCTATGCTTATGCCTCTTCCGTAATATGTTTTAAATATATTAAATAAAATGCCGTTTCTATAACCGTGTTTTTTCGTCAGGGTAAAATTTAGATAGCCTTCAGAACGTCCGCTATCAGGACTTATATTACCGCCTGTACTGCTTAGGAAAAGTTTATAATAGTCGTTTTTCTTTTTACTTAAAATTTTTTTTTCAATCTTTTCTTTGTTTATAATATTTAAATCGTTATTGTAATAATATACTCCGTTTTTAAACCCGTGCGTGCGCGGAAAACCTGTAAAATATATATAATACAAAGGAAATATAGGATAATTTATAACCGTATTTACTCCCTGAATAAAATTAAATTTTTTAACGATATTTTTTATATTCGGATTGCTATTTATATATTTTTTCAAAAACGTTTTGAATTCTAAATCAGTATATTTTTTTAATTCTTGCGAATACAGGTAGTACTTGTAACTGCTCATACCAATGCTTATTTCGTTTATAAATTTTTTATAATTAACCGTGTTTAAATATATTAATCCTTTTATAATATTTAATTTTTGATATATATAAAAATTTGGAAAAATATTGCCGAATCTCGTGCTTATTAAAATAGTTTTTGAATATAAAGGCGGTTTTAGCCATAAACTCCGCCTTAAATGAACGTAAACTATATTTATTTTTTTTAATTTCAACATATTGTATTTATCCAATAATAACGCCGCCTTGTCTATTTTTTTATTTGACCGTCCAAAATTGTACGGGTAAGGCTGAAAAAAAAATATAGATAAACCTGTTTTTACGTTAGAAATTCTGCTTTTTATAAATTTTTTTGCGAATATTAAAGAAATAAAATTAGTTCTCTTCCCGATAAAAAAGTTTTTTTTATAAATTTTGCCGTTAAAAAACGCTTTATATCCGGCTTTTATTTTAAGATTAACTTTAAAATTAATATCGGTTTGGGGATTAAATTTTTTGCCTGAGGAAATATATGGATAAAACGGAGCGTTAATTACTGTTTCTTGTTTAAAATGCCCGAAGTTGCCGATTGCCTGAGGAATTTTCGTCTTAAAAACAATTTTAACTTTATAAGATTTGTATAATTTATGTATTGTCGAACTATAAGATAAACTCTTTATGCTTATATATCCCCTATTAAAATCGTAAGGGTAAAGCTGATGAAAATCAAAATCTTTTATATTCTTAGGTTTTTTATAAAAGATGTTCGGATAAAACATAATATAAAAATTACGATAAATTTTTATATATATGCCTCTGAAATTTTTATATTTATCGCCGATTTTTTTTATTTTACGATATTTTTCTTCATATTTTTTTTTAAAATTATACCGGATATAATTAATTATTTCACTGCCGGATATAGTTTCGGTTTTCGGATTAAAAACAGCATTTATTTTAACGGTCTGCATAGGAAATTTGTCGCCGTAAATATGAATTATTCCCGCATATGCGCCGTTAGTGACGCATAACAAACAAAAAACTGCTATCGCAAAACTTAACGTTAAAACTTTTACAAAGTTTTTCATTGATTTAAATAGCAAATTTATAATATAATCATAAAAAACATTAAAGCTATACTATTTTAATTTTACCTTAAATAGTTTAAAAATAAAGCGTTAAATATTATGGGCGTTACATTCAAACTCGCTGAAATTAACGGCGTAACACTTAAAAGAATCGAAAAATATATAGACGAACGGGGTTGGCTTGCGGAACTTTACAGGAGCGACGAATTAGACGAATCCGTTTTCCCTCAGATGTCTTATGTATCTTTAACAATGCCTAGAGTGCAAAGAGGACCTCACGAACACGTATATCAAACCGACTATTTTTGCTTTATAGGCCCTTCCGATTTTAAAATTATATTGTGGGACAACAGAAAAGATTCCCCTACATACATGAATAAAATGATACTGTTTCTCGGTGAAAATAAGCCTTCGGCACTGACGGTGCCTCCTGGCGTAGTTCACGCATATAAAAACATAGGCGGAAAAAACGGTCTCGTTATTAATGCCGCCAATAAATTATTCGCCGGAAAAAATAAAAAAGAGCCGGTTGACGAAATCAGATATGAATCCGACCCCAAAACTATATTTATTTTCGATTAGATAAATATAATTTGGATAATCTTTACGCTTTTATAAGTTTTGTATTCCTGTAATTTAATGCTTCCAACACGGAATCTGCATCTACTTCTTCTTTCATGTCGAGGTCGGCTATAGTCCTTGAAACGCGCAATATTCTATAATAGCCCCTTGAAGAAATATTTAATCTTTTTACGGCTTTTTGTGCAAGATTAAGGGCTTCATTCGTTATGTTAAAATATTTTTCTATATCTGCGCTTTTTGCCGACGAGTTAAACCTGATGCAGCTATCTTTATATCTGCTAATCTGAATATTTCTAGTTTTTTCGACTAATTTTTTAATATCGTCGGAATCTGGCAAATCGGCTTTAACGGTTAATTCGTCTAAATCCGCAGGATAAACCTCTATAAATATGTCGAATCTGTCGAGAATAGGTCCCGATATTTTAGTATAAAACTTATAAATGTCGGCGCTTGAACATTTACACTCATGTTTTGCGTCTCCGTAATAGCCGCAAGGACAAGGGTTCATTGCGGCGACAAGCATAAAATTGCTGGGCAGAATTATAGAAAAACGGCTTCTGGATAAATTAATATACTTATCTTCCATAGGCTGCCTTAATCCATCTATAGTTTTTCTGTTAAGTTCGGAAAATTCGTCTATAAAAAGAACGCCGTTATGCGCAAGGCTTATATCGCCGGGCAGAGGATTTGAACCGCCCCCTCCGCCTATTAATCCCGCAAGAGATACAGTATGATGCACGGCAATAAAAGGTCTTCTTAATATAAGTCCGTTTTCCTCGCCGCAATTTTTTTTATTTTTATTTGAAAAACTGTATATATTGGACGTCTCTAAAGATTCTTCAAGCGATAAGTCTGGTTGTATCCATGCTATACTATGCGCCAGCATAGTTTTTCCGCTTCCCGGAGGTCCGACCATTAATATGTTATGGTGACCTGCTATAGCGGTTAAAACGGCTCTTTTAGCAAACTCCTGCCCCTTTATTTCGGCAAAATCGACATACTGCCCCCGCTCTTTTTTTACGGCGTTTGCATTTTCGATAACATTTTTAAAGTAAAGATTTTCTTCATTCTCGTTAACGTCATATTTGCCGTTTTCTTTATTTTCGTAATTTATATTTATCTTATTATTAAAATAAACTTGGGATTCTTTTTCTTCTATTGAATAATAATCTTTTCCTCCCGAAATAAACATACATAATTCTTTTAAACTGCCGAATGCCGCAAAATCGACTCCAAGAAATTTTGCCGCATTTATGTTTTCATACGGAATAATTAACTTTTTATTTATTTTTTTAGCAAGTATTCCAAGCGCAATTATGCCGTTAATTTTTTTTATTTTTCCGTTTAAAGACAGCTCTCCGGCAATTATATAATCGTTAAGGTTTAAGGCGCATTTAAGGAGTCCTGCGGAAATTAAAATGCCTATTGCAAGCGGCAGGTCGAATATCGGACCTTCTTTCCTTATATCGGCAGGGGCTAGATTTATAGTTATTTTTTTAACCGGATATTCAAAACCGGAATTTTTTATCGCGGCTCTTACTCTGTCCTTGGCCTCTTTGGTGGAAACATCGGGTAACCCTACTATCATAATGCCCGGTATGCCGCCCGATATAAAAACTTCTACGTTTACCCGAACTGCATCTATTCCGATGAAAGTCGCACTGTTTAAAGCAGTTATCATAATACCTAAACCTCTTCTAATTTAATAAATAATTAAAATCCGTTATTATTTATTATAAAAAGAAATTGTTTCAGGATTATGACAAATATGTTACGATTGCGTTAAATTTTTGTTACGATTGCGTTACAATATCTTATAATCTCCAGCCTTTATCTATTGCAAGCCTGCTTATTTCTGATAACACGTCCGCAACGTTTTTTAAATCTTTTAAAATGGTCGAAGAAATAATATAATCAAAAACATCTTCGTAGAATTCTTTAAAATCCCCTATTATATTCATTGAACCTTCAAAATCGGTTCCGGGCAGAAAAAGATAAACAAAATCGTTTTTAACCGATACAACGTCGGAGTCTCTCAGCACGCCGCTTAATGTTTTTATAAAATCGCCATTGTATTTTTTTATATTTAAAATAACGATAGATACATAATCTATAGCCGTTAAATCTTCCGCAAGCCTGAGCTCTCTCCGTATCCTTTTCATATTGCAGACCGAATGATCGAAAACCGGTTCAAAATATTCAAACGGGAAAAATTTAGCCATGACAGCCTCCGATATTATTTTTATTTATTATACATATCGCCGGTAATAACAAATTATTATTGTATATATATAAATTACAAATATAAATTTAGAATATATGAGAATATGTAAATATTATATCAGAAAAAATAAGCTAAGAGTGTTTTTTCGGAAACGCCGCCGCCTTCTATTCTCCAGACCGGCTTTTCCACGACCAAAGCCGATAATGCTATTTTCTTTTTGTTTTCTTCTCCGAAACCGGCAAACCACTGGTATAAACCTGTTGGATGATTTCCCGATATAGTTCCTGTTTTTCCTCCTGTAACAACGCCTGGAAGCATATAACTGCCGTTATAGCTATAGAAATCAGAATGCGCTATACCGTTAGTTACCGTTGCTATCATCATCTGTTTTAAAACATAAGCGGTTTTTAAAGTAACTGGATAACCTATAACTTTGATACCCTTATGCTTATAAATAATTTTGCCCGTTGTCGACATAATTTCCTTTATTATATAAGGTTCGATTAATCTCCCGCCGTTTATCGCCACACCCGCAACCATAGCCGCCTGGATAGGCGTTATCCTAACGTTTTCAAAACCGGCGCCGGTAAGCTCCAACTGGTAAAATTTTTTTGGTATATATGCTTTACTTTCCTGTAAATTTAATATAAAAGGTATTTTTTTGTTGAAATTAAATTTATCGAAATAACGGAACAGCAGTTTTCTTCCTACATAATATCCTGCAATTTTTCCGAAAGCTACGTCGCATGATTTAGCAAACGCCTCTTTAAAAGATATATCGTTAGAACCGGTTCCTATATTTTGCTCCCAGTTTGTTTTATCGGTTCCGTAAAGCGTGCCGTTAAAACAGATATTAAATCCCGGATAAAAACCTTTGGATTCGATAGCCGCAGTAGCCGTAATTATTTTAGCGATTGATCCGGGGGGGTATGCTATGAGCGGCGAAATCTCGGCAGATTTCTTTTTATTATGGGCATATGAAGCAAAGCCCAATACTGCGCCAGTTTCCGGATTCACTGCCGCAAGTACTCCGTAAGGCACTGCATATTCCTTAAATACTTTTTCGGCTTCTTCCTGAACGGATGGAACTACTGTATATACTACGGTATAATTGCCTATTTTTTGAATATATCGTCCGTTTTTAATAGTTTTAAAAACCGGATTATGATACTTAAAATACCTCTTAAGAGATTTGAGCGAATTTACTTCGTCCGAACTAAAACCGTTAAATCCTCGTTTTTTTAAAACGGCGGAAGCCTTAATAAATTTTATAGGTCTTATGCCGGTTCCAAGCACAGGTTTGTTCTTTGATAAGAAAAAATGCCTGCCGTAATAATAAAACTTAACGAAACCGTATAAAAAAACGCCTGCAAGAACTAACAATGATATATACTTGGCAAAATAAACAAACCTATTTTTCTTATTTTTTCTTTTATTAAGCGTCTTCTGATATGATTTCCAGTCTTTTATTCTTTCCATCCTTTATTGCTTTATTTATTTTGAATTTTTACCGCCGACTATAATGGACGGAATTCTTAACGTAGGTTGAGCATCTGCTACTGGAGCGCCCTGACCGTCTTTTCCGCATGTTCCTATGCCGAAACCCAAATCGTTTCCAACCATATCTATATTTTTAAGTATATCGGGGCCGTTGCCTATTAGTGTCGCGCCGCTGACGGCTTCCTGAACTATACCTTTTTTAATTATATATCCCTCCATAACGTCGAATACAAAATCTCCGGTAACTGTATTAACCTGTCCGCCTCCCATTTTTTTAACAAATAATCCGTCCTCTGCGCTCCTTATAATATCTTCAGGATTAGTTTCGCCGGGCGCAATCATCGTATTAGACATCCTGACTATCGGAATATGTTCGTAAGACTGCCTTCTTCCGTTGCCCGTTAATTCATAGCCGTATTTAACGTAAGATAATCTGTCGGACATATATTTTTTTAAAACTCCGTCTTGGACTAGAATATTCTTTCTTGAACAAGTCCCTTCGTCGTCAAATCTGTAAAAACCTCTTTTTCCGACCAACGAAGAGTCGTCTATTACGGTTATAAGATTTGACGCTACCTGTTCGCCTATCTTGTCGGAATATACGCTTAAACCGTTTCCCGCAATATCCGCTTCCAAACCGTGACCTATTGCTTCATGTATCATTGTTCCGCCTGCCTCGCTCGACAGTACTACCGTCATAGGTCCTGAAGGCGCAAAAGGAGCCGAAAGCTGCGACAAGGCTCTGTCTAAAGCTTTTTTTGCTATACTCTCAGGATCGTTTGCGTCAAAAAATTCAAAACCGGTAAATCCGCCAGCAGATTCATAACCGACCTCGGTTTTCTTACCGTCCGAAACTACTATATTGACTAAAAAAGCTAAATTTTCCCTGTAATCTTTAACTAAATCGCCTTCGGAATTAACTATTAATACGTCCTGCTTATAATCTGAATAAGTAACGTTGACTTGTACTACTTTTTTATCGTAATTCCAAGAGTAGTCCACGACAGGAGAAACTTTCATCAACTTTTCGTCTATAGAAACCCCGGTAACGTCTTTTATTATATTAAAATCTATTTTCGGCTTTTTTTCGTTAAAATTTAAAAATAAGTTGCTCGAATCTTCACTCCTTTCGTTTCCTTCATTATTTTTTATATCGCTTAAAGCCGCTTTTTTTAACTGAGAAGCGATATTTAATAAATTCGATTCTTCGATATTATTAGTATATGCGTAATAGGTTTTTTTATTTGATATTAACCTTATACCGGCACCCAGAATCAAACCTTTAATTGCTTTTTCAAGCCTTTTGCTTTCATTGGATAAAACCGTTGAAACTTTACTTTCTATAAAGATGTCTATAAAATCATCAGAGCCTATGCGCGCATTATCTATAACGGCTTTAAAATTAATATCTTCTATGTTCATTTTTATCCCCTGATAATATTATATTTTTATACTTATATAATAGCAGAAAATACCTTATTCGACAAGGAAAAACATAAAACATGCGTCATTTAAATAACGCAAATTTGCCGATAGAAATTTATTTTTCTGGATGAGCCGTCTAAATACCGACGGCTTTAAACCGCACCTGCTTACGCAGGAATGACTTTGTGGATATTTAACTTTGCACCCAACGGGTGTCATTCCCGCATATCTTTTGCCTGCGTTTATCAAAGCATGTCTTTGATGCAGGCAAAAGATGCGGGAATCCAGTGTTATTAAAACATTGCAATATTTTTAATAATTTCTATCGGCAATTTTGGGAATAACGTATAAATTGACTTTAGGCAAAATTTTACTTAAAATAAATCTATGGAAGATACCTATTTATATATAAATCTTAATAACCTCGTAAATAATCTTAACTTTATTAAAAACAGAACATCTTTAAAAGACAAAAAGATTATCGCCGTAATCAAATCTAATGCATACGGACACGGGCTTTTACCGATAGCCGAATCGCTTTTCAAAAACGGGATAGATTTTTTCGGAATTATAGAAATTGAAGAAGCCGAAAATATCTTAAAAAAAATACCGTCAGCAAAACTTCTTATGCTGAAAGGAATTAATTTGGAAAATTTAGAAGCGGCAAGCGCTTTAAATTTAAGCATAGGAGTATATAGCTTGGATTATCTAAAAGAATTATTAGATAAAATGAAATCTTCCAAAATAAATAAAACTTTAAATTTGCATTTAAAATTCGATTCGGGAATGAGCAGGCTTGGACTTGTCGAAACGGAGACGGAAGAGGCTGCGCGCATTATTGGCGACAACAAGAAATATTTCAACCTCGAAGGCTTGTTCAGCCATTTATCTTATGGAAACAACTTAGAATACACTAATTATCAAATAAATAATTTTAAAAAAATAATTTCGGTTATGGCAAAATATAAAATAACCCCTCAATACATACACATAAGCGCCAGTTCGTCTATTTTAAACGGCAGTTTGTTAGACGACTGCTCAAATGCGGTCAGGCCGGGAATTTTACTTTACGGATTTAATCCGAATAAAGAAACTAAATATGGCATAAATAATAATAAAAACAGTATAAATAATCAGGAAACAGACTCTGAATTTAAACTTGAACAGTTAATGACTTTAAAATCTAAAATTTTACAAATTAAAAATATTAAAAAAGGCAGTTTCGTATCCTACAATAATACGTTCAGAGCTGACCGCGATATGACTATAGGAATAGTTTCCGCAGGTTACGACAACGGTATACCCAGACTGCTGTCTAACAAAGGAAGGTTTTTAATAAACGGCGGTTTTGCGCCTATAATAGGTATTGTTACGATGAATATGACGATAGTAGACGTTTCCGAGATAAAAAACATCAAAGCCGGCGATGAAGTTATAATCACGGGCAAAGATGGTTTAAACGAAATTAAAATAGAAGAAATAGCCTCTCTATCCGAAACTATTCCTTATGAGATATGCCTTAATTTTGGTAAATCCAACAAAAAAATTTACGTTTGAAATTGATAAAAAATAAAAAAGGCGTCAGATTTTATTTTACGCAACATATTTTATCGTTAATTGTTTTTTTCATATGCGTAAAATAAAATCTGACGCCTTTTTTCTATATTTAAACTGCATTAACTTCTTTAACTTCCGGAATGCGTTCCTTAAGAAGGCGTTCAATTCCACCTTTTAAGGTCATTATAGATCCCATGCAGTGAGCGCATGCTCCTTTAAGTCTTACATCGACGGTTCCGTCGTCATGTATATTAACCAACTCAACATCTCCTCCGTCATACTGCAGTGAAGGCCTTATTTCGTCTATTACCTTTGATACTTCAGCTTTATCTAATGCCATATATCCTCCCTTTATTTATTTTTTTTCGCTTTAACCGGCATGCTTAAAATGCGGCGATATAAAGCTTATTCTATAAATATTATACATCTATATGTATTTAATGTCAATTATTTCAAACTCTTTAACGCCGTTTGGAACGTTAATTTTAGCTTCGTCGCCGATACATTTGCCTATTAAAGCCTTAGCTATAGGCGAGCTGATAGAAATCTTGCCTTCTTTAATATTGGACTCGGCATCCCCCACTATCTTATAAGATACCTCTTTGTCGGTATTTAGGTCAAGCAAGGTAACGGTAGCGCCGAACACTATCTTTTCTTCGCATATTTTAGATACGTCTATAATCTGCGCCCTTGCAATCTGGTCTTCAATCTCCATAATCTTGCCGTTTATAAAACCCTGTTTGTCCTTTGCATACTGGTATTCGGCATTTTCGGAAAGATCCCCGTGCGCCCTTGCCTCTTCTATAGCTTTTATATTTGCCGGTCTTTCTACGGATTTGAGTCTTTTCAGCTCTTTAACTAAATTTTCATGCCCCTCTTTAGTTATATAAAAAGCTTTTTCGTTGGTTGCCAAAATTATCACCTCCCGGATAAATTGTAATATTTATTTATATACCTTTATAATAATCCTGTAAAGCTTTAACGGAGATATTATTTTCCTTAAGAGCTTTAATAGCCATGCACGCAGCTTCCGCCCCGCGTATAGTCGTATAATACGGCAGGGAAAACTCTATTGCGCTTCTTCTTATAACATAAGAATCTTCCAAAGATTTTTGCCCCCGCGGCGTATTAATTATCATTGATATTTCCTTATTTTTAAGCGCGTCTATGATATGGGGGCGCCCTTCTTTCACTTTGTTTATTTTTACGTTTTTAATGCCTACTCCTTCTAAATATTCGGATGTTCCTTTCGTCGCAAGTATATTAAGTCCCGCTTCGGTTAAAGATATGCCCAGTTCTTTTAAATATTTTTTGTCTTCGTCTTTTACGCTTATAAGAACGTTTCCGGCAAGAGGCAGGTTCTGTCCGGCGGCTATCTGCGACTTTGCATAAGCCATTCCGAAACTTGAATCTATTCCCATAACTTCTCCCGTAGATCTCATTTCTGGGCCAAGCATAGGATCGACGTTGGAAAATTTAGAAAAAGGAAATACGGCTTCCTTTACGCAGTAATAATTAATATCGAAAGACCTGCCTAGATTAAAACTTTTAAGTTTTTCTCCGAGCATAATTCTTGTTGCTAATTTTGCTATCTGTACTCCGGTAGCCTTGCCTATAAACGGAACCGTTCTCGATGCCCTTGGATTTACTTCTATAATGTATATTTTTTCGTTTTTTACCGCAAATTGAATATTAATAAGCCCGTTCACGTAAAATTCCCTGCAAATAGTTTCGGTAATATCTTTAATTTTTTCGATAGATTTATTATCTAAAGAAAAAGATGGAAGCGAACATGCGCTGTCTCCCGAATGAACTCCCGCCTCTTCAATGTGTTCCATTATTCCCGCTATATAAACCGATTCTCCGTCGCTTAAAGCATCTACGTCTATTTCTATGGCATCTTCTAAAAATTTGTCTATAAGTATCGGAAAAGAAATATCCTGCTTAAATATCTTTTTTATATATTCCGAAAGCCCTTCCTCTCCGTAAATAACCTCCATCGCTCTTCCGCCAAGAACGTAAGAAGGCCTCAGGAGAACCGGAAAACCGATAGATATTGCTTTGTCGAATATTTCTTCGCCGCTGAATGCCATAGAACTTTCAGGCTGTAATAAATTTAATTTATTTATTATATTTTTAAATTTTTCCCTATCTTCCGCTATGTCTATATATTTATAAGGCGTCCCAAGAATTTTTATGCCTTGGGAATCAAATTTCTTTGCTAATTTAAGGGGCGTCTGTCCTCCGAATTGAAGTATAACAGGAGGATTGTTTTCGGCATCGCATACAGCTTCGGCATCTTCAAAAGTTAAAGGCTCGAAATATAGCCTCGAAGAAGTATCGTAATCGGTGGAAACAGTTTCCGGATTGCAGTTCAGCATTATAGAGGAAATTTTTTTCTCCTTTAGCGCGAGAGAGCAGTGAACGCAACAATAGTCGAATTCTATGCCCTGTCCTATTCTGTTAGGACCGCTTCCCAAGATAACGACCTTTTCGTTATCAATCGGCTCTACCTCATTAAACTTATCAAATGAAGAATACATATAAGGCGTAGCGGCTTCAAATTCAGCAGCGCATGTATCGACCTTTTTAAAGACTCTTTTTATGCCCGCATCTTTTAAAGCTCCATAAACCGCATTTTTGGTTTCTTCGATAATTGAAACAGCCTGGAGGTCTTTTTTTAAATATTCTTCCGGTAAAATATGTTTTCCGTCTTTTTTTCTTGCAATTAATTTAGCTATAATCCTGTTTGAAAAACCCATCTCTTTAGATTCTTTAATAAGGTCAATATTTTTTAAAGGCTCTTCGGCAAAAAACAGCTTTCTTTCATGTTCTATTATTGATTCAATCTGGGCAAGGAACCACATATCTATTTTAGAAAATTCATTAATTTCTTTAGCCGAAAATCCTGCCCTTAACGCGTCCGCTATCAAAAAAAGTCTTCGAAAATCGTTATTTTTTATTAACAATTTAATTTCTTCTTTAACGACTTCCATATCCTGTTTTTCGTTTATTAAATCGTAAGAAAGATCTAAGCCGTAAAGCGATTCTATGCCGTAATATCCGTTTTCTAAAGACCTTGCCGCTTTTTGCAGGGATTCGGCAAAGGTTCTTCCTATGGCCATTACTTCGCCTACGGATTTCATATGAGTAGTCAGCGTGCTGTCGGTTTGAGGAAATTTTTCAAAAGTAAAACGAGGTATTTTAGTTACTACATAGTCTATAGAAGGTTCAAAACATGCAAGCGTTTTTTTAGTTATATCGTTGGTAATTTCGTCTAAAGTATATCCGACTGCAAGTTTTGCCGCAATTTTTGCAATCGCAAAACCTGTGGCTTTAGAGGCAAGACTTGAGCTTCTCGATACCCTTGGATTCATTTCTATGACGTAAACGTTTTCGGAATCTGGGTCTAAGGCAAACTGAATATTTGATCCGCCGGTTTCTACGCCTATTTCGCTCATTATCTTTATAGAATAATCCCTGATTTTCTGAAGATCTCCGTCGCTTAAAGTTTGAACCGGAGCGATAGTTATGGAATCGCCGGTATGAATTCCCATAGGGTCAAGATTTTCTATAGAGCATATTATAATGGTATTCTTATTTTTATCGGTCATCACTTCAAGCTCTACTTCCTTAAATCCTATTGCGGATTTTTCTATCAATATTTCGCTTATCGGACTTAAATTCAAACCGTTTGCGGCTATTTCCCCAAACTCATATATGTTATAAGCTATTCCGCCGCCGCTTCCGCCGAGAGTAAAAGAAGGCCTTATAATTACGGGAAACCCTATAGTTTTTTGAACTTCATACGCTTCGTCCATATTCCTGGCGAAACCGCCCTGTAAAACAGGCACCCCGATTTTTTCCATGCTTTTCTTAAAATATTCCCTGTCTTCCGCTTTTTTTATAGCATCTATGTTAGCGCCCAGGATATTTAACCCGTATTTTTGTACGACTCCCGCATCAAAAAGTTCCAGAGTTAAATTGAGCGCGGTCTGCCCTCCAAGCGTGGGCAATATACTGTCAGGTCTTTCTTTTTCGATAATTTTTTCGACAAAATCCTTAGTTAGCGGCTCTATATAAGTTTTATATGCGTTGTCGGGATCGGTCATTATGGTTGCAGGATTTGAATTTACCAATATTACTTCGTATCCCTCCTCGGTAAGAGCTTTAGCTCCCTGCGTACCGGAATAGTCAAACTCGGCGGCCTGTCCTATTACAATGGGTCCCGAACCTATTATTAGAATTCTTTTAATATCCGTTCTTTTAGGCATGTGATTATTTTTTTAAGTTTTATTATATAGTTAATATTTATATATTTTTATATTTAATCTATTATTTATTGATCGAATGGCCGCTTACTTTTAATGCGAGATTATTGAACTTTATTAAACTCCGTACGCTATCGCTCGCAATGACTTAAGTCGGCTAAATCTTCGTCGAAAAATTTATCGTTTTGAAAAAAGCCCGTTAAATTATTGCCGATTAACGATTCGACCGCAGCCGAATATTCCTCGCTAGTAATCGGCATCGATATAGTATCGTCGTACTTGGCTTTATAAGCCGGAAAATACTGGCTCATAATACTTACGGGAACATCTATACCAAGCTTTTCGGCTATAAATTTAAAAGAATCCTCGTAACCGCTTATCCCATTCGGCAAAACAAGATGCCTTACGAGAAGTCCCGACGTCGCAATACCGTTTTTTTTATTTATTCTTAGCTCTTTAACCTGTTCATACATTATTTTTAAAGCCCTTCTGTTTACTTCTACGTAATTAGATATGCCTGAGTATTTTAAAGCATATCTGTCATCGGAATACTTAATGTCCGGAAGATATATATCTATTAAATTATCCAGCAAATCTAACAATCTTTCGTCTTCATAACCCGAACTATTATAAACTATCGGTATCTTAAGCCCGATTTTTCTGGCCAAAAAAATAGATTCGGCGACAAAAGGCATATAATGGGCAGACGTTACGAGATTAATATTGCTAGCCCCTTTTTCCTGCAGCTTAACCATTTTTTCCGCAAATTCAGCCGTATCGCAATATGCTCCTACGCCGTATCTGCTTATAGGATAATTCTGGCAAAATTTGCATTTTAACGGACAACCGCTAAAAAACACCGTACCGGAACCGGTTTTTCCGGATATAGGCGGTTCTTCTCCAAAATGAAGATTTATGCTTGCTATTTTAAGTTTATCTTCCCCGCCGCACAAACCTTTTTCGCCTTTTAATCTTTTTGCCCCGCATCGTCTCGGACATAATCGGCAATTTTCGGCTAAATCGTAAAGCGCATCGATTTTTGCTACAAAATCTGCGTTAGAAATATTAAAAAACGAAGGCTTAAACGAATTAAAATTATCTTTTATTTTAAACATATCGCTTTAAATTCGGAAAACAGATACCGCGAATCTCTCGGTCCGGGAGAACTTTCCGGATGATATTGAACGGAAAACGCCTTTAATTTTTCGTTCTTAATGCCTTCGACGGTATTGTCGTTCAAATTTATATGCGTCAAAACGGTATTCTTATCGGCTGATTTACCTTGAAAATCTACGCAAAAACCGTGATTCTGGGAAGTAATTTCTACCTTGCCGTTTTTTAAATTTTTAACGGGCTGATTTATTCCGTGATGTCCAAATTTTAATTTATAAGTTTTAAAACCTAAAGACCTAGATAAAAGCTGATGTCCGAGGCATATTCCAAAAATAGGCTTTTCGCCCAGCAAACCCTTAATAGTTTCAGCTTCTTCAGACATAGTCTGCGGATCGCCGGGACCGTTCGACAGAAGAATTCCGTCAGGCTCGGTATTTAATATTTCTTTTTTAGAAAAATTGTGGGGTACGACGGTAACGTCAGCCTTTATATTGTTTAAACATCTAATAGTATTAAGTTTAACTCCGTAATCGATAACCGTGACCCTGAATTCAGGGAAGTCCGTTTTATTTTCGTAAGCTTTTTTGCATGAAACCCTTGAGACTAAATTTAAACCCTCCATTTTAGGTAAAGAACTTAATTTCTTTTTAATATAATCGATACCTGCTTCTTTTGGAGCTATATATAAGTTCGACTGCCCTCCGTCTCTTATAGAAATAGTCAAATGCCTCGTATCTATTCCCGATATAACCGGATAACCGTACGAATTTATAAATTCGGATAAACTTTTAACCGCGCCGTAATGCGAATAGTTATTAACGTAATTTTTTGTTACCAAGCCGGAAATCCACACCTTGTCGGACTCAAAATCAAACTCGTTTATTCCGTAATTGCCTATCATAGGATAAGTCATAACTACTACCTGTCCGTTATAAGACGG
>JAJYHI010000156.1 GCA_021784835.1 bacterium | reverse complement strand
CGGCTTTTTCTTTTCCCTCTTTACGTTCTTCCTCTTCTTTTTCTTTATAAATCTCTTCTAATTCTTCTTTGGAAATAAGGTTGTCTTCAAGAAGTATATCGCCTAAACTTCTCGCCTTTTTTTTGCCGGAAGGGGTACCGCCTGCGGCAGGCGAAGCCTTCGAAGGACCGCTATTCTGCGCCGGGGCGGCAGAACTTTCCGCGGCACGAGTTTCTTTTTTTACTTCCGGCGGAACAGCGGCGGAAATAGAAGATGAAGGCGGTTCTGATGCCGCCGCGCCGGAGCCTTCAGATAAAGCGTTTAATTTCCTGATGAGTTCCGCATTGCCTTCCGGAGGCTCGCCTTCCGAACCTGTTTCCGATACCGTTATTATCATAGACTTAAGAATATCCATGGTCTTAAGCAGTTCGTCGGTCATTTCGGACGTAAGACTGATTTCTCCCTGCCTCAGTTTATTAAGAATATTTTCGGCGCTGTGGGCGAGCTCCACTATGTTTTGAAAGCCTAAGAAACCGGCTGAACCTTTTACGGTATGAGCGGCTCTAAATATCGTGTTTAAAATTTCTTTATTATCCGGCTGTTTTTCGAGCTCTATAAAATTTTCGTTAAGGCTCTCAAGAAGTTCGAGGGCTTCCTGAATAAAATCGTTGACAATTTCCTGCATCGAATCGTCTATCATTTAATATCACCCGTAAAATGTTAGCGTTTAATCGGGAAAAATTTTTGAAATCTTTTCCTGTAGGACTTCTGCCGTAAAAGGTTTGACTATATAGTTATTTACTCCGGCCTTAACGGCTTCTACGACGTTTTCTTTTTTCGCTTCCGCCGTAACCATTAAGAAAGGCAGGTCTTTTGTGGCTTCGTTTGCCCTTACTCTTTTTAAAAGCTCTATGCCGGTCATTTCGGGCATATTCCAGTCCGAAATGACGAAATCGTAATTTCCGTCGCCGATTTTAGACAGGGCTATTTCGCCGTTTTCCGCTTCGTCTATATTCGCGAAACCTATCTGCTTTAAAATATTTTTTATTATTCTTCTCATTGTGGAAAAATCGTCCACTACGAGAATTTTCATAGAAAGGTCGAATGCCATATTTGGTATCCTTTTAAAATATTTAAAATTATAATAAAAATTTTTATTTTTATCAACGTGTTATTATTTTAACCGTAAATATCTTTAACGGCTTTTTTTGCAATTCTTATAATTTCGTTCTCTTTAAACGGCTTTTGCAAAAAAGCGTAACTGCCTGAAATTTCCTTTTTGTCGGGCGTATTAGAAGACATAAGTATTACCGGAATTTTCTTAGTGTCCTCGTTTTCCTTAAGATTTTTTAACAGCGTTATGCCGTCCATCTGAGGCATATTCAAATCGGTCACTATTAAATTTATATCGTCTTTTATAGCTTTTTCTAAAGCCTCGAATCCGTCGGAAGCGGTTTTTACCCTGAAACCGGCATTTTTAAAAACAACCGCCAAAAATTTTATAACGACTATAGAGTCTTCCACGATTAATACGGTATAGTTTTTCATGATATTTATCCCCCCGCCTACTCTTTTTTGTATAACGGCGTTTTGCCGAGTCCGACTAATTTGAATAAAGACGTTATGGAATGAAGCGATTCCGAATGTCCAAGAAACAGATATCCGCTTTTTTTTAAACTTTCGTATATATTGGTTATAGCCTTTTTTTTAGATTCGGCATCGAAATATATTATAACATTTCTGCATAAAACTACGTCGAATTCATTAAGTTTCTTTACATCTTTGGCATCTATCAGATTAACGTTGCGAAAAGAAGTCATTTTTTTAATTTCGTCCTTAACGGCGTATAAATCGTCGTCCATTTGAACGAAATATTTTTTTAAAATTTCCGGAGATGCGTTTCTAAGAGTATAGCTTCCGTAAATGCCTTTATTTGCAGAATCGATAACCTGCGTACTTATGTCCGAACCTATGATCTCGAAATTTATATTGGACGACGGAAAATTTTCTTTTATTAAAATGCCTATGGTATAAGGTTCTTCACCCGTAGAGCAAGCCGCGCTCCATATCCTTATTTTTTTATACGCGTTTTTAGCGGCCGCCTGCACAACCTGTTTTAAAATATCTACAAACACTTCAAGTTGGGGCATATCCCTGAAAAAACTTGTTTCGTTGGTAGTGACGCTGTTTAACAGTTCCTTCGCTTCTCCTGTTTTTTCGGGAGAATACTTAAGATAGTTATAATAATCGTCGAAATTCGATAGGTTTAAAACGGAAAGCCTTTTTGAAAGTCTTGTTTCCAATAAATATTTTTTCTGTTCCCCGAAATATATTCCGGAAAGTTCGTAAATGAGTTCTTTTAATTTATTAAAAACGTCGTCGGTTAAAACTGCGCCGGTATATTCCATGTATGTAAATGTTTGGATGATTTAATTTTTTATTAATTCCAAAGAAAAATTTCTTATATCTTTATCTTTGGACGAATTATATTTTTTCAGGATAGAATTCGACTTTCTTTTATCTAACGCATGTAATGCCCTCAACAGCGCAATTTTGACCATTTTGCTTTTTTCCTTCCGCAGTACTGAGGCAAGTTTGTCGAAACCGTTTTTATCTCCGGCTTTTTCAACCAGTTCTATTATTTTATATCTAAAAATATCGGAATAATTACCTGAGCCGAGAGCGTCTAAAAAAGCTTTGGAATTTTTTTCTCCCGATAACAAAAGGGACTCCAGATAATTAAATCTTATTTCTTCGTCGTTTTCTCTCAGCATAAACGCCGTTTCTTCTTTATGTTTGAGCAAATCGAAATTTTTAAGCGATTTTGCGAGAAGCCTTTTAAGGAAGACGGATTTAATATATATAAACGCCTTGAACTTGGCATATAAATCGGAAATTTCTTTTGCCGTTAATTTTATTTTTTTATTTCCGAGAATTCTCAAAGAGTATTCGACGATTTTATCGTTTTTCAAAGAAAGTCCGTCTATAAAAAAATAGATATATTTTTTGCTTTTATTAAGGCTTACTAGTTCCGACATTGTTTCGACGTAAGCATCGATAACGTCTGGATAGTTTTCCCGGAGAAGGGCGTTAAAAATTTTTTCTTCGCAGGAAACCGCTTTTTTAAAATAGCCGAGCAAACCGGCGGCGGATTTTCTGACGTCGCCGTTGCCGTCTTTTATATAGCCGTTAATAACCGTATCTATTAAATGCCGTTCGTAATGTCCGCCTGAAAGTTTTTGGGCGTATTTTAAAAGCGAAAGTTTTATTTCGACGAAAAGTTTTTTATTTTTATAAAAATCTAAAAGATTAATTATATCCTTTTGCGAAATATCCGATAAAACGTCTATAAGGAGAGCCGTTTTATTATTTAAATCGTCGGACGGCTTTAACGATTTTATAAATTCCGTTATAAATTTGGTCCTTGCTATTTTCTTTATTATTTCTTTTATATAGCCGTATTCCGTTTCGTCTGTATTTTCGTTTTTTTGGTAATATTCAAAAATAAATTTGAATATTTTTCTCGATTTTTTATGATTTAACAGGGAAAAATAACACAAAATAGCATCTATTGCGTCTTTTTCTTCATAATCGTTAAGAGAAAATATGCTGATTTTTAAATTAGTCCTGGACAGTTTAAGATACATTTTTTCTTTACCGGCATTTTTTCCGCTCTTGTCGCATTCGCTTATAAGGCATATTTTATAAAGGCTTTTCAGTATATAAATTTTGTCTAATTTATATTTTGCGTTTTTATTCAATAGTTCCAGCAAAAAATCCGTTACATCGTCTCCGCCGATTTTAGAAAGAGATTCGGTAATTATATTTTTAACGACCCTGTCGTCGGTATTTAATAATATTTCCTTAAGTTTAGGAAAGGCCTTTTTTAATTTAAGTTCTCCTATTGAAAAAACGGCGGCGGATAAAACGAAAAAATCCCCTTTAAGCGCCTTGAATAAAATGTTCCCCAGGTCTATTTTTAATATCCCTGCGGATTCTACGGCATTAGCCATAGTAATTTCGTCTTTGCTTTTTGCGAGAATTTTTAAAGCTTTTTCGGGATAATCCGGCGGAGTAAATTTTCCGTATCTCATTAACTCGGCAATTATTCTGTCGTACCTTCCGTTGTTTTTGCCGGCGTAATCCGCTAAAAAATTGCCGTCCCGCACAGCCAGCCTTTTCAATGCGTCGAAAGAGTTGGAACGGAGTTTAATGCTGAATGACGGGGACGCAGCGGAATCCATGAGCATTTTAACCAGTTCCTTTTTTCCGCGGACGGTATCGGCTAAGGCGTTTTGGGCAGATTCGACGGCGGCCGGATTGTCGGAATCTAAAAGTTTTAATAACTTTTTTCTCCCGTCCGCAGTTCCCGTTTCTGCAATCTTTTCTATTTTCTTATTCATAAGATTTTAATTTAGCCCTCAGTTTTATAATTGATTTGGAATGTATCTGGCATATTCTGGATTCCGTCAAATTTAATATATTTCCTATCTCTTTTAATGTC
>JAJYHI010000056.1 GCA_021784835.1 bacterium | reverse complement strand
CGAAAGCAACCGCCCTGTGCGATATTGCGTTTTTTTCCTCCGCGCCTATCTGCGCCGCCGTTTTATTAAACTCCGGCACGATAAAAACGGGGTCGTAGCCGAAACCTTTCGTTCCGCTTATTTCTTCTGCAATTAAACCTTTTAATTCTCCGTAAAAATACTCGAAACTATTTTTTTTAATATCGTAAAGGCAAGCATGGCAGACGAATTTAGCGCGCCTGTTTTCCGCGCATTCCGTTTTAAACCTCATGCCGTTAAGAAGTTTTTCTATGTTGGCAATATCCGAAGCGTTTTCGCCCGCATACCTTGCCGTAAAAAGACCGGGAGCACCATCTAAGCACTCTACCTCAAGCCCCGAATCCTCGCTGATTATAAAATCGAGATTTAATTCTGCCCTTAACTCCGGATTTTCTTCCAAAAATTTCAGGTAGCCCTCAGCCTTAGTTTTTGCGTTATCTTCGTATGTTTCGCGGTCCTCTACTATCTCAACCCGATAACTTTTATCCAAATAAACTAAATTTAAACTTAAACCGGCAAATTTCCCCATTATAGCTTCAATTTCTTGAAACTTATGGGCATTGCCTGTAGCTATAAGAATATTTGCCATATCTTTCTATTTTTAAAGAATGCTATTTTGCCTTATATGTTATTAAGTTATTATAACATATAATAAATATGTTATATATTTTAAATTATTAGCATTGGCGGCGTGTTAAGCAAGGTCTTTGCCGCCGTCCTTCTTTCCGAAGAAATAAAAATAAAAAGATTTTGCGGACTGGACGGTATTGAGTTTAAACTCCTGAAGGGAATAGCGGTTAAAATGTGCGGTGGTTTTCTTATCTTTTATCTGCGACCTTAAATCTAAAGCCGTTTTTCCGTAAAAACCCGTATAACCTTTGCCTATAAAATCGCTTCTGTGCGCGTCGCTTACTCCGAGCTGAGGAAGCCCTATGGATACATTTGCAAGGGAAGCGGCCGCATTTGAAAAAATTGAAAACGTGCTGGAATTATTAATAACTTCTACCGCATCGAAATCAAGCTCGGACAAAAGCTTCCTTATAGGCGCGTAACCTTTTTCGGCGTAAGAAACGAAATAATAAGGATGGGGAGCTATTGCAAGCCCCCCTTGCGAATGTATTTCGTCGATTGTTTCCTGAGCTGTTTTGCCGGGTATTATCTTATTTTCTAAAAACAGCCCTACGACATGCCCGTTTTTCGTAGAAATCTCTTCTCCGATAATAACGTCCACCTCAAGGAAACTGTTTTTTAACGCATATTCTTTTGCTTTAAAAGCGCCCTTAATCCTGTTGTGGTCGGTTACGGCGATTACGTCGAGCCTGCCCGATGCCGCCTCTACGATATCCTCCGGAGAATTATTCCCGTCGCTGTAACTGGTATGAATGTGCGTATCCGCCTTTGAATATTTCATATTGCGGGACTGCCCTCTTCGACGTATTTTTCTTCTTCTGCTGCGTCCCTTAAAGACATTTCTTTAGTCTCAGGAAGGGCAAAAGCCGTAAGAATCGCCCCAAGGAACGAAATTACTACAAGAACCATAAAAGTTCCCTGAACTTTGATGGTAACCATAAGGAAAGGAAATAATAAGGTTCCTAAAAATGCGCCCACCTTTCCGGTTCCTGCCGATATACCGTCTCCGAACCCCCTTATAGGAGTCGGAAAAACCTCGGACGGATAAACAAAAGTAGTAGTATTAGGTCCAAATTCCACAAAGACATAGCTTAAGCCGAATACGAGAATGAACATCGCCGGAATAAGTTCATACCCGCCGAAACTTGTGAGGGAAATTATAAGATAGCATATCGCCATCCCAAGAAAACCCAGAATCTGAATAAATTTCCTGCCGAGCTTATCCATGCTGAATGCCGCTATCCAGTAAAAAGGAGCGGCGAAAACTATGAAAACGATTGTGGAGAGGGCAAGGCTCTGGATAAATGTCCCGTGCGGCATGACAGACTTCATAACGAGCGGCCAGCTTATTGAATTTCCGTAAAAAGCCCAGTCTAATAAAAACCATGACCCAGCCGTTCCAAGAAGCCTTAAATTATTAGGATATTTAAACATATCATGCCATTTTGTTTTTAATTTAACGCCTCCGCCGTTTCCATTGACATCCGCTGAATTAGATGCCGTATTGCCGTCTATTTTAATCTTTGCTCCGGTTAGGTCGTTAACCGCAGCCACGGTGTTGGAAACGTCGCCTTTTACTCCAAGGCTGTAATAAGGAGTTTCTTTAATCTTTCTTCTTAAATATATTACGCTTGCGGCAGGTATGGCGCCTAATCCGAGCAGTATTCTCCACGCCATATCGTGCGGAACCCCCAGCATTAAAATAAGGATAGCCGCCATCGGACCGACGATAAGCCCTATGCCCTGAAGCGAAAAAACCATAGAAACTAATTTTCCCCTGTCTTTTCTGTTAGAATATTCGCTCATTATTATCGCGCTTATAGGATAATCGCCTCCAATGCCTATACCTAAAACAATCCTCCATATTATAAGCTGGGTAATATCCTGCGAAAACGCCGAACCTATCGCACCTATGGTCAAAATAATTACCTCCAGCCCGTATATCGCTTTTCTGCCGAAAATATCCGAAACCCTTCCGAAAATATATGCTCCAAACGCCGCCGCAATCAACGATGAGCCTCCAAGGAGCGCGATTTCCGAAGTAGTAAGATGCCATATAGGCGTGAGTAATGCAATAACGACCCCGATTATGAAAAGGTCGTAGGCATCGGTAAAAAAACCCATTCCCGCCGTAAACATAGTCCTGAAGTGATGCTTTACAAGGTCAACTTCGTCAACCTTATTCAACAGTTCGCTCCTTAAATCTTTAGCCGTTTCCATAAATAAATCCCCCTTTAAAATTAAGGTTTTATTAACCCCATTTAACTTTTAAAGTTAAAATTAATTTTGATATTTTCGCCGCAAGCAGGACATTTTTTGGCAAACCTGTCGTAAACCCTTCCTATATCTTCTTCCGTAACAAGAACGTCGAAATTATTTTCATCGCACCCGCATTTGACGTTCATAATGCAGCGTTTAGACGGACTGAATTTTATCTGCCTTTTGATAATATTGAGAAATTTTGACCTCATCAAAACAGCGTTCTGGCTTGCGCTTTTCACTAAATTATCAAGAAATGCAGGATTTTCCATTTATGCCGCCTCCTTATTTATATGTTTATATTCACTAATTTTATCAAATGAATATTACGGTTTTATGACGTTTATGTTAAATTTTCGTAACATTAACTTCATTGCATTCCGCAAAGGCGTTAGGGCATCGGGTCATTAATGCCGCTTTGCCGGCTTGAAACAGATGCGTTCCTGACAGTTAAATTTAAGGTCATTGAGTTCTGCCTCCGCATAAGCCCCGTTCCTAAGATACCATGATTTTACATTGTCTTTAATATTGCATTCCAGTATATTCATAAGCAGGTTTTTAGACTTCGCATCCTTAATTTCAAAAAACAGCTCTATTCTTTTATCAAGATTTCTCGTCATCAAATCCGCGGTAGAGATAAAAACTCTTTCCTTTCCGCCGGCATAAAAATAGAATATCCTTGCATGTTCCAAAAACCTTCCTATTATGCTTTTTATCTCTATATTTTCGCTCAAACCTTTTATTCCCGGTTTTATCGAACATATACCCCTGACTATTAGTTTTACGAAAACTCCTTCTGCGCTTGCCGAGTAAATTTTATCGGTAATTTCAGCGTCGAAAACCGAATTTACCTTAATTATTATTTCTGCGCGCTTACCGGCTTTAGCCTCGCTTATTTCAAAATCTATCAGTTCCGAAAGCGTTTGCCTTAAATTTATAGGGGATAACTTTATTCTGCTCCATTTAAATATGTCGGAGTAGCCCGTCATATAATTGAACATATTCGATATTTCCGCGCAGGCTTCTTCTTCGGCGGTGATATAATCTATATCCGTATAAATATTTGCGGTATATTCGTTGTAGTTTCCGGTAGAAATATGGGCATATCTTACGATTTTACCTTCTTCTTTTCTTGTCGCAAGAAATATTTTCGCATGTATTTTTTTATCGGAAAAACCATAAGTCACGATGCATCCTGCTTCTTCCAGTTTCTTAGCCCATTTTACGTTTTTCTCTTCGTCGAACCTCGCTTTGAGTTCTACTACCACGCATACGTGCTTTCCTTTTAATGCCGCATTTGCCAGCGCTTCAACTATTCTGGAGTTTTTATCCGTCCTGTATAAAGTCATCTTTATCGAAAGCACGTTTTTATCGTTTCCAGCCTCGGCAATCCACTTAGATATAATTTTAAAATCGTTGCACGGTCTGAAAAGCAGAATATCTTTCTTTTTTGCGAGAGCGAAAATACTTTTATTTTTCAGGTAATCGGGAATTGCCGGTTTGAAGGGCTTGTAATATAGGCCGCTGCTTTCTTCTTTAATATTAAACAGAAACGACAGATTAAGGGGGCGGCTCGTTATGTATATATCTTTATCTTCATAATCCCCGTTTATCCCTAAATAATATTTTATTTTATTCATTAAAGCATCCGTAATTTCTCTGTCGATTTCGACCCTTACGATGTTGCTCCATTTTCTGGCCGAAATGTTTTCTTCTATTGCGGACAAAAGGTCTTCCACATCCTCGTGTTTTATAGGCAAATCGGCGTTTCTGGTTACCCTGAATAAAAAATAATCCTTTACCGCGTATCCAGGAAATATTTTATCTATATATCTTTCTATAATGTTTTCCGGAGTAAAATAATATGATTTTTTAGATTTTTTAATTTTATAAACCTTCTTTACGTTTTCTGGAATTATAATCAAAGAATTTAATACCCTGTTTTCGCGTTCGAGTTCTACGAAAAAACATAATTTCAGGTTAAAAATAAACGGTATTTTCTCTATTTCCGAAATCATAAGAGGGGTTATTACAGGCGATATTTCGGAGTAGAATATTTCGTCTAAGATTTCCATATCGAAAGGCTCTGCCGGAAATATAAAAATCTTAAGCATTGAAAGTTCGGGAACTAAGGCGTTAAAAATTGAAGAGCTTTCCTCAATCTGCTTATGAACTCTAAGGGAAATTTCGTTTAATATTTCGGACGGATTAAAGCCTGATATATCTCTTTCTTTATAACCTGCCGATACTAAATCCTTTAGCCCGGCTACCCTTATCATGAAAAACTCGTCGAGATTGGCGGAATGTATCGCCAAAAATTTTAGCCTTTCGCATAGCGGAACGGTTCCTCCTGCCGCCTGCATAAGCACTCTTTCGTTAAAATCGAGCCAGCTCAATTCCCTGTTGTTATAAACGTTAACGCTATTCATAATCAAGTTTTACGGCAAGCTCTACCGGAATACCGAAGGTTTCGAGAAAATCCGTCGATTTAGCTTTAAAAAACTTTATCTCGAGAAAAGGTGTAACCGATGAAACTGCCGTAATCCTTACGGCTTTATCCAGCACTTCTATGTTTATATCCTTTATTAATTGCATATGGCTGGCGTCTAAAGCATCGGCTATCTTTAAAATCGAGATTACCTTTTTTACGGTAAGCTCTCTTTCCGGACTTATCCGATAATTCGCTATATCCGAAGGAAAATATTTTCTATCTCCATGAAAAAATGCGCAAAATGCTATATTTTCTAGTATCTCCCTGTTTAAACCGGGGATATTCAAGGAATTAATTATTCTGTAAGAATATTCATGGTGGTCGTTTATATTCGTATAATAGCCTATATCGTGAAGAACAGCCGAACCGATAAGGGCGGTCCGCTCGTCCGGCTTAATAATAAGAATATTTTTCAGCGAACGCCGTATTTTTTCGGAAAACATAAGAACATGTCCTGCATGTTTCTCGTCGAGGTTAAATTTTTTTCCGAAGTAAAAAAAATATTCTATTAATTTTTTATTAAATTTCTTTTCTTTCGTTTTTATAAGATAAAACCGCGTAAGCTGGTCGGAAAAGTTCTGGTCGGAAAAGTAAAGTTTTTTATCTCCGACCGATTTCATTATAGATATATAAACATATAAAACGGGCTTTAAAATCTTGGCGTCGTAATCGTTTATAGAAATTTTAGCGCAGATTTCAGGAATAGGGATAGTTTTTATTTTTGAATAAAGTTCCGTCAGGTTGGAAATATCCAAAAAATGTCCTTCCGGTTTGAATATTTCCAACAGCAGGCCGGTGGAAGTATCGGAACCTATGACCGACGTGATTTTATCGTATTCGGCACAGCTTTTTTTAAGCAGTAAGACAAGCTTATTTATATATTGCTCGTAGGCTCTGTATTTAACCCTTTCCTCAATATCGCTGAACAATTGGTAAATTCTGAGCGCGCCGTAAGGAAGTGTCGATGAAAACAGGCTGATTTTATTTTTTCTGATATCGATCCCTACGTTTCCGCTTGATAAATTAACTAATACTGCCCCTTTGCTTTCTAATTTTTTAAATCCCTTAAGAGTTTCGCTTACTCCCAGATATTTTATATAAAGTTCGTCGTTTTCATCTATTATCTCAAGTTCTATACCCGTCTTAACTCTTACATGGTTTATAAAAAAATGTTTATTTTCTGCGTCTCTGACGGCGCTCGTACATACCGCTCTATAGTTTACGGTTATATTATATTCTTTAAATTTCAACTTAATCTTGTTAAAAATCTCGGCGGCGCGGTAAACGGTATCGAAAGTAATATATTTTTTTAGAAACGTATCCATTCCGATACTCAACGGAAAAATTATATGTTCGATGGTCTTTATATTCCATCCGGCATCCGAATTTTTTGAAACCTCCGAAATTTGGCATCTTATACCGCCCGCCCCTATATCTACTATTCCAAAAATATTAGGTTTCATCGAGCATTAAGATACACGCGCTTTCCCGTAATTTTTTCCATCAAGTCTTTTTTAGTCTCTAAGGCTTCGGTTTCCAAAGGAATATCCCCTTCGTAAACAGGATTAAGCGCAATAATTTTATCCGTAACCCTCGGCTTTATATCCTCCACATTTCCCTTGTGCTCCCTGTCGAGGGCATCGGCAACCCTTAGTATCGATGCAAGCTTAATAACCGCGTCTATATCTCCTTCCCTTATATCGCCGTAAATATCGTGATTTTTTTTAGGAAGGCTTTTTCTATGGTATCTTGCTATATTGGCGATTATTGCCTTTTCGTAATCGCTGAAACCCGCCAAGTCGATATTTTTTATCAAATAAAGCGAATGTTTATGATGCTTGGACAGAGAAACGAAGTTTCCGATATCGTGAAGCATTGCGGCGGCTATAAGATACTTAAGGTATTCTTTTGCGATGCCGTATGATTCTTCTAACGCGTAGAAAAGTTTTTCGGATAAATAGGCGACCTGTTTTGCATGTTCTTCGTCAAAGTTAAATTTATTGCCGATTTCGCTGAACATTAAAAACGGAAATGCCGCTTCATAATTTTTTTCGTAATTTTTTTTAACCGCCATAGTAACTCCCCTTTTGTTTAACTCATCCAGCAAAAGCCCATTCCTTAATCCTCCGGCAAACGAATAGAATCCTTTAAGGCGGAAATGGGTAATTATTTCGTAAAGTATGACAGCCGCAGTAACGATAATATCGGCTCTCGCCGCATCTACCGCCTTTATCTTTTTTATATCGGCGGCTGAACTGTTTTTATTTGCGTCGATAAAATCTTTCAGGAACGGCTTGGGAACATAGTTTATTCTGGAATCGGGCTTTTTATTGCCAATAATGCAACAAACCGCCGCCAGATTATTTACGGTTCCGCCTGTACAAATTGCCTCGCCGAAACCGGTATCGCCGAAACCGGCCAGACTTTCTTTTATGAAAGCCTTCATCGCCGATATTTCCAAATTATACGGCGGACATTCCTTAGAAAAATCGTTTTTAAGCCTCAGGCACCCAAGCGCCGTACTTGCCGATTTTAAAATCTTTCCGCGCTCGACTAAGTTAATTTCTGCGCTCCCTCCGCCGATATCGGCTATTACGGAATTGGATTTATCCAGATTAAAATTGCTTGAAACGGCTAAATACGATAGCCTTGCTTCTTCCTTTCCGCTTATTATATCTAAGTCTATGCCGCAGGTTTTTTTTATTTCCGACGCTATCTCTTCTTTATTTTTTGCGTATCTGAAAACCGCCGTTCCAACCGCTCTTATCGCATCGGTTTCATTTAATTCGATGATTTTTTTTATATACTTTAGCGCTTTAAAAAGATTTTCTTTGGATTCGCCGGTTATATATCCGGTCCTGAAGCAGTCGTCTCCTATTCTCGCCGCAACTTTATATTCGTCTATAACGTTATAGCTTCCGTCTTTTGCCTCTACTATCTGAAGTTTTATGGAATTGCTTCCGGCATCGATAATTCCCAACCTAAACGGCCTTTTCATAGTTCTCCGGATTATCTACCCGTTAAGCATCCGTATAAAAGATTTTATATCCTTGTCGTCATCGAAACCTTCCGTCAGTTCGACGATATTTTTCCTGTCGTCGTCGAGCGCTTTTTTTATAGCGCTTCTGATTGCCTTGCTGTTATCTACCGATTTTTTAAAATTATTTATCTGGACGATTTTATCGTGGGCGGCTCCAAGCGCTTCCTGTATTTTTTTTACGTCGCTTATTATCTTAATAATCATATCCTGCTTTAGTACATCGGCTGAAAATTCGAGTATATACCTGAATTCTTTAAAAACCAGCCTGAGTATGTGCAGTTCTTCGTTGTCTAAAGACGTATTTTTTATAATAATTCTTAATTTTTTATAAGTTTTCTTTATCATTAAAGAAAAATGTTCGGCAGGTTCTGTTTCGTTTAATTTATTTACAAACAATGTATTTTTTTTAACGGCTTCTTCTAAATCCGCAAGAAAACCGTTAAATTCCCGAGAGCCTATAATGGATAAAATCCTGCCCTGCTCGATTCTTATTTCTTTTTCTATTTTTAACTTGATTTCTTCTTTTTCCTCTTCCACATATAAATCCAGGGACTTAATAAGAACGTCCAAGTCTCTTTTTCGCTGGGTTTCCTTCATTATCTTCGTTAATTTTTTTTTGAAATATACGCCGTCGCCGCTAAGATGCTTTCTGAATATTTTCAATAAAGTCTTAGTGCGCCTTACCGCGACTCTAAAATTATGCAGATTTTCGTCGTTTTTTCCTTCTATGACTCCGGGCATTTCGCCTTTTATCTCCTCCAGCAGAGAATTTAATATCTTTCCCGTAATTTCTTCGGACGTCATATTTTTATTTAAACCGTAAAATGATTTTATAGGCAAAGCCGGTTCCTCCGCTTTTATCGTTACGTTATTATTTAAAAATTTAATAATATTAATATGATGATATTATACATTTTAATTATTACGGTTTTATGACGTTTATGTTAAATTTTCGTAACATTAAGATTTTGGTAAATCGCCCGAAGGACGCCCTACGTAAAATCCCTGCGCATAATCCACGCCTAATCCCTTTACCGTTTCCATAATTTCGGCAGATTCTACGTATTCGGCTATAGTTTTAATTTTTAGCTCCCTTGCTATGGTTACGAGGCTCATAATTACCGCCCTGTCCATAATTCCGCCCTTAACTATGCCCCTCGAGAATTCGCCGTCTATCTTAATAAAATCGACCGGAAGATATTTTACGTATAAGAACGAATTATAGCCTGAACCGAAATCGTCTATGGCGAACCTGAACCCTTCGAATTTGAGGTTGGAAACGAATTTTTCGAGAAGCGATATATTTTTAACGGTATCTCTTTCGGTTATTTCAAGCACTATATTTTGCGGATTTACGCCGTATTTTAAAGCGCAACCTTTAACGGAATTTATATAATCGGAAATTATTACCGACTTCGGCGATATATTGATAAAAATAGACCCGCCGTAATTTTCATCGCTAATCTTTCTAAAAGCTTTTTCTATAAGCAATAGGTCCATCTTGTAAGCGACGCCCATATTTTCCGCGGTTTCTATGAATTCTCCCGCCGTAATTATATTTCCGCCTATGTTTATCCTCATAAGAAGTTCGCTAAGGCGTATATTGCTTTGCGATTCCCCGCCGTTAATGGCTTTTATAGGTTGGAAATAAGGCAATATAAGGTCGTTTTGGATAGCGTTCATAATTATATTCTTTTTTTCGTTAATTTCTTGTAAAACCAGCGCAAAGTCGTTTTCTTTGAAAATATGCACCGCATTCTTTCCGGCCATTTTTGCTTTATACATCATGTTATCCGCAAGTATAAACAAGTCGTCTTCGTTAGAAGCGGACTTCGGGAAGACGGATATGCCGATAGAAGCGGTGATTTGAACGTTTTCGCCGGATACAGGGTCTGTTAGCCCGAAAGAAAGGATTTTTTGCCTTATTCTTTCCATAATCTTATAAGCGTCTTCTTCGGAAGCATCCTGAAGAATCATAACGAATTCGTCGCCGCCGTATCTTGCAAGAATATCTTCGCCTCTTTTATTTTGAGACAAAATTTCTGCAACGCTTTGCAGAATCTTATCTCCCATTTTATGCCCGTAATTGTCGTTAATCGATTTAAAATTATCCAAATCGATAAGAACAAATGCAAAAATGCCGTTATTTCTTTTTGCCCTGTGGACCGCGTTGCTTAAAAACTCCCGAAACACCCTCTGGTTGTATAATTCCGTAAGCCCGTCCCTGGTTGCGTAAAATTCGAGGTCTTGAGTGTATTTATATATAGCTTTTGCGGAACCTATGACGTTTATCAGCGACGTCAGTATGGCGTTAATAACTAACATCTTTGCCGAATTCTGGCCTCCCGACTGGATGCCTATTCCTACTATTCCGTTAACCTCCGGCGCATTAAGCATAATTTTCTTGGTCTGAAGCGATAAGCCGCCGCGCCCGTCCACGCCGCCGTTAAGGTTATAAGACAGACCGAAATCGCCGGTATCTATAATTTTTACGGAACCGCCTCCGGAAGCGGCAATATCCCAATCGCAAACGGAAGCCTCGTGCGTAATAACTATCTGCTCAAGATTCTGCGCATATTCTTTAAATTTTTCGTCGTTTTCGATTATTCTTTTTTTTATTAATATATCAAACGATTCTTTTGCCTCTTCGGACGGCGGGTCGTTCCAGAAAACATTAATTTCAAGAACCGATTCGTTAACGAAAACCGTAAATATGTTATATACGTTTATCGCTTTATTGAATTCGCGCAAAATATAAAAAACACTGCTTTTCCAGTTTAAAACAAGGTCGGACGTGATAATAAATTTTTCAAGCAGATTTATTTCGAATTCGAAAATATTTTTATCGACCGTCATCTCTTGTATTTTCGACAATAGTTTTTCTACGCCGTAATGCAGGTCGCTTACTTCCTGATTATAGTATTTTCTGGAGACGATGCTGTTTTTAATTTCGCTTATATTTTTTATCGAGGTTATTTCGTCTATTATCGAAAAAACATCTTCGATATCGTCTTTAATGGAATGGGAAATGAGAAATGACAGCAATAATCCTATAAAAAGCGGAAGAATTATAACGAATAGCGCATAAGCAGGGTCGCTTACATTTATCCCTCTGCTATTCATATAAAACAGAACCACAGTAAAAATCCCCGAAAAAATTAAACCGTAAATAACCGCCCTGAAAACTAAATTCTTGCAAACCGGTAATTTTTTAGATAATTTTAGCAGGTTCTTAACAATGTCTTTGTTAAAGTTTTGAAGATACCGAAACATAATAGGATTTTAATTATTCGGTAAAACTTTCAGGGTTAATTTTATTATTAACCCTGAAAGTCAAATGGAGGTGAAAAATCTTGCTTACAGTATTATTAAAATCTTAACATATTAAATATTACAATTGCGTTAAGATTGCGTTAAATTTATGTTACGATTTGCAACAAACGCGTTATTAAACGCATCCTCAAATCCGTTCGCATATCTGTCCCTGTCCGTTAACGGATCTATTCCCCATAGGTTTTCGACGTATTTAAGAACGGAAGCGTGTTCATGCATTATATTAGAAACATAACCCTTCTTAACGAATGGAGAAATGATTATGCATCCCACCCTCATTCCGAGACCGTAATAATCTACCACGGGCGGCACTACATGGTCGTAAAAGCCGCCGCATTCGTCCCAGTTTAAAAATATAGCCGATTTTGAAAATAAGGAGCTTTTTCTTAAAGCTTCAATTCTTTTTACCGTATATAACATTCCGGTTTTAACGTTTGCCGGCGGATGCTCGGAATGCGCAAAATCCGGCACGAGCCAGCTGAACCTCGGAAGCGTCCCTTTTTTAATATCCTCAAAATATTCTTCGGCGGGTCTTATTTTATTCCATAAGTTTTTATCTCTTTTGAAACTTCCAAACCATATCACCGGCACCCAGTGATGAACGTATTTATGTGGATTAGGCCAGCCCTGCACATATATTTTCCAAGAAATCTTGGCTTTTTCGAGCCTGTTAAAAATTGTTGGAAACTCGTATGGTTTTCTCGGCGGAGCATTGGTTATGTGCCCGTTTGACTGCCCTGCTATCTGATAAAGCCTGTTAGGCTGGGTAGGAGCCATAATCGAATGAAAATAGTTCTGGCATAGCGTATAATTCGTGGCATAGTAATAATAAGGCGAAAGGGCTTTTTTCGTGTCGTAGTAACCCATTATAACTTTGTAGTCGTTGACGGGCTGATTAATTCCGTTTAAGAAATACCCATCCATTTTACCATTATTATATACAGTATGAAGAGCTTCCCATGAATGATTAGGGTCAACATGATTCGTCGTTACGTAACTAAAACCCAAGTCATAAGGTTTTACGCTTCCGCCAATTCCGTCGGTTATTCCAAGCTCCATAATTCTTTCAGGCTGTCCGTTTATCGTATTATCCATCATTCCGAAATAGTGGTCGAAACTTCTATTTTCCTGCATTATTAATACGATATGTTCAGGTTTTTTATATTTATTTAATGCGGCGTTTGAAGCATTATCGGCATCGGCTTTTTTAAGGTTAAAGCCGTTTAAAAATAACCCCGATAAAAAACTTAATCCGGCAATTTTTACGAAGTCCCTTCTGTCCATTTTTAACCTCCTTTAAATCGTTATTTTTACATTTATATATTTTACGGCAACTCTACATATAAAAAAGGTTTGTGCGGAAAAGTGTCAGCCTTTCCGCACAAACATCTTTATTTCCGATAGGGGGGATGGAAGCTATCTATGCTATATATTAAACATTAAAATCAAACTCGACCCGGATATCTTGTCCGCAAAAAACGCATTTTTTTTCAAACCTGTCGTAAATTCTCCCGAAATCCGCATTATGAGTTATAATAACGTCAAAATTAGTTTTTCCGCATCCGCATTCAACGCTAATTGCGCAAATTTTTGGAGAAAATAATTTTTTGAAATTTATTGCGTCCGTATTCTCATAATTATTTTCGGTTATTCCGTATTTATATGTCGTATTTTTCATTTTATATTCCTTCTCGAATACAATTATTTATGTTTATTATAAATTATCAATGTTAAATTTTTATGACGTTTATGTTAAATTTTTGTAACATGATATATTATTTAATTATAAAATTTTGACTTTACAATAAAATATTCCAGTATAATTTTGACTTAGGTCAAAAAAAGTAGGATAATATATTTATGGCGAAAAACGACGTTGCTATAAAAGAAAGATACATAACCGAAGATATACTTAACGACCTGAAGGAAAAGATGGTTTTCGTAGGCGGTCCCCGCCAGGTCGGCAAAACTACCATGTCTTTATATATTGCCGACAACTATTACGATAAATCTTATCAGTATTTAAACTGGGACAACAGGGAAGACCGTAAAGACATTTTAAATTCAGTTCGTAAACCAGACGTAAAATTAATCGTTTACGACGAAATCCATAAATATAAATTCTGGAAAAATTATCTTAAAGGCGAATACGACAAGCATAAAAAAGAATTCGATATACTCGTAACCGGAAGCGCAAGGCTTGATGTTTACCGAAAAGGCGGCGATTCGCTTCTTGGAAGATACAGGTATTACAGGCTGCACCCATTCAGTCTTTCCGAGTTTTTAGATGTAAAACCCTTATATTCGGTATCCTCAAATTTAAATTTCGACGCCTATTCTAAAGAATATAAAGAAGCATCAGATATTTTACTTAAATTCGGCGGTTTTCCCGAGCCGCTTTTTAAACAGAACGAAAGGAACTTGCGCAGGTGGCACAACGAACGGATAGACAGGCTTGTCAGAAACGATATAAGAGATATTGAAAATATTAGGGAATTGTCTCTTATGCAGGTTCTCGTGGATTTATTACCGACAAAAGTTTCGTCTTTGCTTTCTATAAATTCACTGAGGGAAGATTTGGAAATTTCGCATAAAACGGTTTCTTTATGGCTCGATATACTGGAAAGGTTTTATTATTCATTCAGAATTTATCCATTTTACGACAGCAAAATAAAATCATTAAGGAAAGAACCTAAAATATACTTGTGGGACTGGTCGGAAATAGAAGACGAAGGCGCAAAATATGAAAATATGATTGCGTCCCATCTTCTTAAATTCTGCCACTATCTGTACGATAAAGAAAGTTTTGAAGCCGAACTTCATTATATAAGGGATAAAGAAAAAAGGGAGGTCGATTTTTTAATCGCCATAGATAAAAAGCCCTGGTTTTGCGTGGAAACTAAAAAATCTTACGGCGACGTGCCAGGTTCGCTTTTATATTTTAAGGACAGGCTTTCTATACCGCATGCCTATCTTGTAGTTCAGGAAAAAAGTATCGATAAAATTCAGAAAGACGTAAGGATTATAAGTTATGATAAGTTTTTAAGCGGATTTATTTAAATTTCGTATTTAAACTGTAAAAATAAATAAATCAGATAAAATTTTCTATTTATTTTTTGGACTTAAGCTTTTAAGATAATCCGTAACGGCAACGGCGTCTTTTTTCGTCAGCCTATAGCCAGGCATGGGCGGTCTTGCAAACTTGCCTTTTATATCTATGCCGGTCGTTAGAAATTTAATTACATCTTTTCTGGTCCACCCCTTAGGCAAACCGGCGATGTCGGGGGTTTTTCCCGCCCAGCCCGGTACCGGGTGAATCGGCTTTAGATTAAGGACCGCTCCTTCGAGCCATTTTGATTTTATGGGGCGGCCGAACCTGTCCCTCGGCGTGTGGCAATCGGCGCATTTGCTGACATCTTCCACCAAATACCTGCCGCGGTTTATAAGCCGGGCGCTGTTAGAAATGTGACGCGTTTGTCCCGCTTCGGTTGTTTTGATTGCAACTGTAAAAAACAAAGCAGCGGAACCAAGAATTAATACAGTAAACATGATTTTTTTAAACATGCTTCTCATAACTCAATTCCTCCATTTTAGTACGGCTATGTTCCAGTAATTTTTACACCATTTATATTCAATTAAATTATAATATAAATTTAGAAATTTTTATCATCATTTAATCTATAAAATTAGTTCAATTTGTATAAACTCCCCTGAAACTTCATCAATATTAAGATTAGAAGCTGAGTTTTTCATATAAATCCCCTTTTTTCGCGTTTATTTTGATAAAACCCCGGGATTAATTCTGCATTAATCCCGGAAGCTAATGGGAGGTGAATAAATCTTGCTTACAGTATTACTAAAATCTTAACATGTTAAATATTACAATTGCGTTAAGATTCTGTTAAATTTATGTTACGATTTTATTTAAAATTATATGTGATATAATTAATAAACTTGAAGATTTATAACATAAGCAGGATTAAAGAATTTTATAAATATGCTTGACGTTAAAATAAAATTACATAGGCATTATCTGCCTGCCGATACACCGGATCAAAAGCTGTTTATACTTCTTGAAATTAATCACGAAAAGGGCATAAATTCCGAAAGACGGGAGTTTTCCGCGGCTTCTAAAAATATTTTTTTGACGGAATCTAAAAATTCAGTTAACGAAATAATTTCCAACATCGTTTTAAATATAAGCACAATAAAAAATGCCAAAATCAACCGCATATCAAGGGTCTATCCAACGCAGTCGGAAGTTGACTTATCGTTAAAGCCTTTTTTGCTTGGTAACGCAGAGATAGGCGATGCTACTATATTTCTAATAGAAATGACCGTTCCGGAGCATAAGTCCGGAAAAGTTCGCCTATCTCAAATAAATTTAACTTACGACGTTAGCGGGACTCCGTACAGAATGGAAACCGCGATTATTGAAACAACGGTAGAATTCGGCAACGACGATAGTTCTGTTTCCGGCACAAATAAAGAAGTCATGCATTATATTCAACAACGAAATATATGCTCTATGATAGAACAGGCAGAAAGCGAGGTCGCAAATAACGCTAATAAAGCGATAGAAATTCTTAAATCTGCTATGAGAACCGCCATAGTATTAAACAATGTTTCCATGACAAGAGTTTTAGGTAAAGCCGTTAAAGAGCTTGAAGATAATAAAACCATCGACAAGGGTACTTTAAAAACATTAAAGGTCGACGCTAAAACCCATACGGTAAGGTTCGACAAAGGTATATTTACTGATGAAGAAATAAAAAAGATTACTGGAGCATAGAACTGTCTGTCTTATCGGAAGGGCTATTTTTGTCTATACCCTTTTTTACTTCCATAATTTCGTCGAGACCTTTAAAAAAAGCGTTAAAGCAATCGGGATCAAAAATTTCCTTAGAGTGCATTTCTCTATTCATAATTTCGATGGCGCTTTCAACAGGCATTGCAGGTTTATAGCACCTTTTGCTGACAAGTGCGTCGAATACGTCGGCTACTTTACAAATTCTTCCTTCTATAGGAATTTTCTCACCCTTCAACCCAAAGGGATAACCGCTTCCGTCAAAGTTTTCATGATGGGAAGCGGCAATAATCGAGCCGTCTTTTAAAATCGGAGAATTTGAATTTTTTAAAATATCGTAGCCGATATTGCAATGCATTTTCATTATTTTATATTCCGGTTCGGTAAGTTTTCCTGGTTTTAAAATAATATGGTCCGGAATTCCAACCTTGCCTATGTCGTGCATAGGACTCGAGTAAAATATCCGTTCCTGATGAAGGCCGTCCAAACCTATATTTTTCGCTATTATTCTGGAATAATTAGAAACTCTGGCAATATGATTGCCAGTATCCATGTCTTTATATTCTGCAATAGACATTAGCATGCCGAGAGTCTGCTGTTCTGTTTTATAATTATCGTCCATCGACTTTTTGTAATAAGATTCTATTGCAAACGTGGTATCTATTGTTAATTTTTTTTGAATTGAATTTACGGTTTTAAGGGTGTCTATCAGGTTGAGTCCAGTCTTCTGACAGCATTTTAATACGAATGACGAAACAAGATTAGCATAATAGCCGTATATAACAATATATATAGAAGGTGAAACACCTAGGATGTTATGTGCTAACCCAACGGCTATAGTATTTTTAAAATAGTTTTCATCATAGTTATGTTCGAAAAGCGATTTTAGATAGTCTGCGTTAGTTAGTTTCAATTGCTCGAGAAGATTTGCATCGGCGCTTAACTTTTCCTTCAGTTCTTCAATCCCTGCAATACGGGTATAAAAAGCATCGGATATTTCGTTTGCCGAATTTTCCATACAAGACTTTATTTTAGCGAGATTATCGATATCGCCGCGGCTGAAGTTAATTACGCTATTAAGAAGTTCTATGCGGCTTTCCAAGAGAAGGCCGTTAAGTTCGTCGATTCCTTTGGCGGATAAACCGCAATCTTTTAGAATTTCTTTAAATCTTATATCGTCCATATAAGACCGTAATTGTTTTATATTATTTTAATATAACATTATTATTATAAGTATAACATTTTTTAACTCTTACAAAAATATATTTGAGCTCCATTTTTTAAATATGCATCAAGCATAATTTTTCCATAAGTCTTTAGATTCGGGGACAAATTTAAATCTGTCCCTCCTGCATTATAAATTTTACAAGGGTATCATAACGATTATAAAAAAAGCCGCGATAAAGACGAAGAATATATAAAATATATACAAATTTAAAGAACCGTTCTGCATAAGTTCGGTCGTTACGGAACTGATTTTTTCGAACAGTTTTATCAGGGGCAGATATAGATAATATTCGATAAGCGGAAATATATAAGAGCCGTAACCGCTTGAATTATGATAATAAGACGAGTAAGGAAAAGGGTTTTTAAGTTCGTAAGGATGTTTTGATGTTTCGCTTTGAACATGTACCCTGCTTCTTTTTTTATAAACAAGATTAAACATAATTCTTAAAGCATTGGAAAAACCCAGCGCCGATACCTGCGCATGCGGATTTATTAAATTTTTGCTTCCGCCGCCTGTCCATGCGTAATCCACAAAACGTTGCTTGGGTTTTACTATAGTTTTATATAAAATATAAAGGATTAATATAAACGCGATAGATACGAAAAACAGGTAAACCGGGCTTGAAGCGGAAAACGAGCTGTAATAAGGTATAAATATATAATTTTTTAATATTTTACCGCTAATATTAATGTGATATATAGACTGGGATACTTTAGATAAAACCGGAGTATATAAAAACATAAAGCCCGCCAACGATATGCCAATAAGCGCCGGTATTAAAAGGGCTATATTCATAGAAAACGGAACTTCTTTCGCTTGTTTTGCTTCCTTTGACTTTGGCAAACCGAGAAACGTAAGTCCGTATAATTTTACGTAAGTCGAAACCGCAACGGCCATACTTAAAGCCATTATGGCTCCTACCGTAAAAATAAGTATCCTTGGAAGAACGGAACTTATATGAAAACCTAAAAAAACAACCTCGAGATTGAGCCATTCGGAAACGAACCCGTTAAGCGGCGGAATTCCGGCGGCGGATAAAATCCCTATAAATATAAGCCCTCCGGTCAAAGGCATGCCTTTTAAAATTCCTCCGAATTTATCGATATCGTGGCTTTCCGTTTCATATTCTATATTTCCCGAACCCATAAATAAAAGGCTTTTAAAAAACGCATGATTTATAAGAGCGTATAGCGAGGCGACGAGAGCAAGCGCTGAGAGACCGGCCAAACCGAAATAATTATAATAAAGCGATGCACCTATTCCGGTTAATATCAAACCCATATTATCGACGGTAGAATAAGACAACAGCACTTTAATATCATGCGTCTGGGACATATATAAAACGCCGAAAAACATCGTCGATGCCGCAATAATCAATACGATTGAACCAAGCATTAACGCAGTGTTTAGCGGGTGAAGAACATAAAGTCCGAACCTGATAACCCCGTAAACCCCGCAGGACGTCAACACGCCGCTTAAAACTCCGGACACGCCCGAAGGCGACGCGGGATGAGCCTCAGGCAGCCATATATGCAGTGGGACTATGCCCATTTTTGCCCCGAAACCGAATAAAAACAACAGAAAAACTATTTCTTTTACATAAGCCGGTATCGTTAAACTTTTAAGCGTTTCGAAATTAAAACTATTTGCATGCAAATATAAAATTATTAAACCGATTATTATAAGCATTGCGCCTATTTCCATTATAACCGCCATTAAAAAAGCGGCTCTCTTAGTTCCCTTGATATAATGTTTGGTCATTACAAGAAAATAGGAAGATACCGCCATAATTTCCCAGAAAATTATGAATATAAACCCGTTAAAAGAAATAATGACGTAATAAACGCTGATAAGCATTATGCCGAACAGGAACGAAAAAAGCGGCGTATTTATCTCGCTCCCTATCTTTTCGATATATTTTATCTGGTAGAGGGCTATATAAAAAAATACCGAAAAAATAAACAGTATAAAAAAATCGCTTAGCGGGTCGAATTTTAATATTATTCTGCCTGCCGGAAAAAATCTTCCAATCCGAAACGACAGGTTTAAAAGATTTCCCGCTTCCATAAACGAAATTACTGAATATAAAACAGCCGTAAAGGAAGCCGCCATGTATAGAACGTTGGAAAAAACGAAGGGCATGGATTTAAATCTATCCCCTGAAATCAAACCTATAATAGAAACGATAACGCCGGATAACGAAAAAAGTAAAAATAGATAATAATAATTATACGTCATTTTAAACCGCCATTTTTTATTAACAGCAAAACGTTTAATATTTCAAAAGGATTTGGCGGGCAGTGCGGCAGTATAATTACGTTTTCGTTATCGAGTAAAGCAAACAGGTTTAAATCCTCCGCCCCCTTTGCCGTTTCGTTCTCGAAAACGCCACCGAAAATAGCGCATGAACCTGCCAAAACGATAAACCTCGGTTTCGGAATATTATCTAAAACATTTAAAAATACCTTCTTCATCCGTTCCGTAAAAGTTCCGGTCGCAAGCAAAACATCGGCAAACCTTGGACTTGGCGTAATAAATATTCCTAACCTGTGCATATTGTAATACGGATTGTTTAACGCGTTTATTTCCGACTCGCATGCCCCACAAGAACCCGTATCTATATGTTTAACAAATAACGATTTTTTAAAAATTTTTTTATCGACTGTATAATTTTGCGGACGTATATTGAAATCTAATCCTGCTGCATAACTTATTGCACCGATACCTCTTGAGTCCGTGACATCGATACAGGCATCTATACACAATCCGCAAAAAATGCATCTTTCCGCATCGATAACTTTTAACGCCGCACCCTCCTTTATTTCTTCTTCGCCCGATAAATTACTCAGGTTTATTGCTTTCGTCGGACAGACAAGTTCGCACTCCCTGCATTTTCGTTCTAGCTCATTGTCTTTTTTTGTCAAATTTAAGCATTTCTGTTCATTTATTTTTATCGATGAGATAAACCCGTCGTAAAAATCGTTTTCTTTAGGAAATTTAACCGATTTTATTCCGAATTTTAATCCGTTATAAGTCCAGAAAGCCATTATGCTTTAATCCTTATATTATAATTATTATATTGATTTTTTTAACT
>JAJYHI010000107.1:13760-20952 GCA_021784835.1 bacterium | reverse complement strand
GTCGAAGCCGCGGGCGACGTTAACACTCTTCTTTTAGATAAAACAGGAACGATAACTTTCGGCAACAGGATGGCAGTTTCTTTTATTCCTTCGGAAGGTTCGGACGTTAACGAATTGGCAGATTATGCGCAGCTCTCGTCTTTAAGCGACGAGACGCCGGAAGGAAGGTCTATAGTAACTTTGGCAAAACAGTACGGTTTCAGGGGAAGGCATATCGACGAAAAAAATATAGAATTTATCCCTTTTTCGGCATTTACCAGAATGAGCGGAGTTAATCTTTTAGATAAAAATTTGCAGATAAGAAAAGGAGCGGTAGAAGCAGTTATAAAATTCGTCGAGCAGAATAAAGGCAAGGTTTCGGATAAAACCGTAAAAACAGCCGAAGAAATTTCAAAAAAAGGCGGAACGCCGCTTGCCGTCGCGGTAAATGACCGAATGCTCGGCATTATTCATTTAAAAGACGTCGTAAAGGGCGGAATTAAAGACAGAATTGACAGTCTAAGGAAAATCGGCATCAAAACCGTTATGATAACCGGCGATAATCCATTAACGGCAAAAGCAATCGCCGACGAAGCGGGGGTTGACGATTTTGTTTCCGAAGCTACGCCCGAAACTAAAATGGCTTTAATAAAAAAAGAACAATCTATGGGCAAACTCGTTGCGATGACGGGCGACGGCACTAACGACGCTCCCGCTTTAGCCCAGGCCGACGTCGGCGTTGCTATGAATACGGGCACGATGGCGGCAAAAGAAGCCGGCAATATGATAGACCTCGATTCTAATCCCACTAAACTGATAGAAATAGTCGAGATAGGCAAACAGCTTCTTATAACCAGAGGGTCGCTTACCACGTTTTCTATAGCAAACGACGTGGCAAAATATTTTGCCATAATACCGGCAATGTTTGCGCCTATTATTCCTTGGCTTGCGCCTTTAAATATAATGGGGCTTTCTTCGCCGCAGTCGGCTATACTTTCGGCGGTAATATTCAATGCTATTATAATAATAATACTAATTCCGCTTGCGTTAAAAGGAGTTAAATATAAACCGGCAAAGGCTTCATCCATTTTAACTAAAAATCTTTTGATTTACGGGCTCGGCGGAATAATAGTTCCGTTTATCGGTATTAAAATAATAGATATAATTATTACTTATTTGCATATAATTTAAGTTATATCGGGCTTTTAAAATTAATTTAAAAAATAAGATAGGTAGCAAAAATTGAAAATAGAATATAACAGGCCGTCGGCGGATTCGATACTTAATAAGATAAAATATTCTTCGAGCGAAACTAACGTTTTTCGGGTGTATCTCGGCGCAGCTCCCGGGACGGGCAAAACGTTTATGATGCTTGAAGACGGGAATTATTTGCTGGAACACGGCATAGACGTCGTTATCGGATACGTCGAACATCATGGAAGAAAAGAAACGGAAGCCGAAATAAAAAATCTTGAAATAATTCCTCGAAAAAAAATTGAATACAGAGGGTCTATTTTTGAAGAACTCGATGCCGAGGCGGTTATTAAGAGAAAACCTTCGATTGTTTTAATCGATGAGCTTGCGCATAATAATATTCCGGGTTCGGTAAATTTAAAAAGATATCAGGATGTCGTAGAAATTTATAAAAAAGGCATAAGCGTATTTACGACTTTAAATATATTTCATCTTAATTCTATTGCGGAAAAAGTAGAATCGGAACTTGAAATAAAAGTGAGCGAAAGAGTTCCGGACTATATCTTAAATTATGTAACCGAAATTATAAACGTCGATATTCCTGCGGGAGAATTAATAAAAAGACTTACTTCCGGAAAAATTTATTCTAAAGAAAAAATTCAAGCCGCTTTAAATAATTTTTTTAAAATCGAAAATCTTATAGTTTTAAGAGAAATTTCATTAAGGACGATAGCCGACGAATTAAGCGCTCAATCTAATAAGATAGGGAATCCCGACGATAAAATCGAGTTAAAATCTAACGAAAGGGTTTTGGTTTTAATCAGTTCAAATCCGGATTCGGCAAGGCTTTTAAGGATAGGTTCAAAGCTTGCGGGAAGGCTTAATTCCAATTTTTACGTTCTTCATATTAATTTAAAACACAGAGAAAACAATAAATCGGAGGATTACGAAAGGTATCTTTCAAAAAATATTTCGGTTGCGGAAAATTTAGGAGCCGCGGTTTTTAGTTTTCAGTCAGACGATGTTGTTTCCGGCGTTATAGATTTTGTTAAAACCAATAATATTTCTCATCTTGTAATAGGAGCGACAAACGAAAAAAGAAAATTTTTCGGCATATTTCCAAAGAAAAGCATAGTGAACCGCCTTATAGACAGTTTGCCGAACGTTTCTTTCCACGTCATTCCGACAACTTCGGCAGGCATTTAATTTTAACAAGATAGTATTTAAAACAATTTATATCACAATGTCCGCCGCATCGGCGTCAATCGTCTTCCCCGTAATCCTTGCCCTTTCCCCATAACGTTTTAAGCCGGATTTTAATCTCTTTCTCTTTGCCGATGTTTTCCGGACGGTAGTATATGCGCGACGAAAGTTCTTTCGGAAGGTAAGTCTGTTCGGTAAAATGGCCTTTATAATCGTGAGAATATTTATAGCCTTTATGATAATCCAAGTCTTTCATGAGTTTTGTGGGAGCGTTTCTCAGGTGGAGCGGAACTACGGCGCTAGGAAATTTTTTAACGTCGTTTAAGGCTTCTTCGATTGCAAGATAGCTTGCGTTTGATTTAGGACAGGCCGCAAGGTACGTTGCCGTCTGAGACAGAATAATCCTAGCTTCAGGCATCCCGACGGTATTTACGGCGTTAAAACAGCTTACCGCTAAATTAAGGGCATCCGGTTCGGCGTTTCCTATGTCTTCCGAAGCTAAAATGATCATTCTTCTTGCTATAAACTTTACGTCCTCTCCGGAGTCCAGCATCTTGGCAAGCCAGAAAACCGCCCCGTCGGGGTCGCTTCCCCTTAAACTTTTTATAAAAGCCGAAATAGTATTGTAGTGTTCTTCGCCGGTCTTATCGTAGCGGGATTTCCTGAGATAAGCGTCCTCGACTGTTTTTGCCGTAAGAACTATGTTTCCTTTATCGTCGGGTTTTGCAAGATTAACGGCCATTTCGAGGGCGTTCAGCATTATTCTCGCATCGCTTCCGGAATACCTTATAAGAGCGTTTCTGCCGTCCTTTTCCAGTATAATTTTCTTTTTGTTTAAAACGTCGTCAGTATTAAGCGCCCTGTCTATAATAAGGTTTAAATCTTCCTCGAACAAAGGGTTTAAAGTAAATACCGTTACCCTCGACAGGATTGGAGAGTTTATTTCAAAAGACGGGTTTTCGGTCGTAGCTCCGATTAATATTAGGCTTCCTTCCTCTACCGAATGGAGGAGCAGGTCCTGTTGCGACTTATTAAAACGGTGAATTTCGTCTATAAAAATTATAAGCGGTTGTTTATAATGCTTAAAGCTTATGTTTGCCTTATCTATAATTTCCCGCAGTTCTTTGACCCCGGAAGAGACGGCGGAAATCTTATAAAACTCGTAACCTGCGGCGTTTGCTATAATACCGGCAAGCGTAGTTTTTCCGCTTCCCGGCGGTCCCCATAGTATCATCGAGCGGATAAATCCGGAATCTAGCATATTACTTAAAGGTTTATCTTTGCCGAGAATATGCGTCTGACCGATAAATTCAGAGAGAGTTTTAGGCCTCAGCCTTTCTGCAAGCGGCGGCAAAAAATCGCCCGCAGTTTTACCGCCGGAAGTTTTTTCTTTTATTTTATCGTCGTCGTTATTATTGCCGAATAGATCCATACTTATATATTACCATAAGATGCGGCAATATATAAAAAAATACCTTAAAGATTCTACCTGAAGTTTTCCTCTATTTTAGCAAATTTATAAACGGCGAGAGAACCGAACCATGCTATAATTAACGTTGCCGCAATTATTCCGCCCAGCATAGAAAACGAAACGTTTTGTATAAAATTCCAGATAGGAGAATGAAGGTCGAGTTCCATCGCAATGACTTGAAGCCATTCCAAAGTTCCTATGCATAATGCTAAAAAAACCGATATGCTTGTTATGGAAATATTATAAAATATTTTACGTACGGGATTAACGAACGCCCAACTGTATGCAAACTGCATTATTACCCCGTCCGTAGAATCTAAAAAAATCATACCCGCCGAAAATATGAGCGGTAAAATAAATACGTCTATTAAGGGATGACCTGAAAGGGCAAACATCGCGGACATCGAAAGTATGGCGACTTCTGTCCCCGTATCGAATCCTAATCCGAAAAGAATTCCGACGAACAGCATCTGCCAGCTTGAAGTTATCAGTTTCATTATCCTGTGAAAGTATCTGTACATAAATCCGCGTTTTAAAAGTTCTTCCTCTAAAGATTTATCCTTATATTTTTTAAAATTTTTTGCAATGCGTATTATGCTTAAAAGTATTGCAATATTCATAATTGCGATTAAATAAAGGAAAAGAGCAGATACTCCGGTACCTATGACGTTGCTGATTTTTGAAAAGGCCGGATAGGATTTTACGACGTATGCTCCTATTGAAACCGTCATAAAAGTAAGTAAGAAAACCGATAAAGAATGACCGATCGAAAAGAAGAAACCGACTCCTACCGGTTTTTTTCCGTCGTTCATTAATTTTCTCGTCGTGTTGTCTATCGACGCAATGTGGTCTGCGTCGAGCGCATGTTTTATGCCGAAGAAAAAAGCAAGCGCGCCTAGGCTTAAAAGTTTTGGAAATACCTGAGACCTGTCGATTAAAATAGCCGCAGAAACGAATAAGTAGGAAATTAACAAAGAATAAAGAATAATAACTCTTTGTTTGAAACTAATGGAGCCGAAAAAATTAAAAATGCGCGAAAACATAATTAGACCTCCCGCTAATTAATTAAAATTAATTAATTTAATCTTAAAGGCAGGTCTTCCGGCTTAAACATGCGGATAATCCGCCTTCCCGGCATAAAATAGCCAGTGGCATACAGGATATCCTTAACGGTTATAGCTAATGAATGATTAAAAATAACCGCCGGTTATTACGGCTGCGGGCACAGCACGGGCTTTTAACCCGTTTCCCTGCACCTTTAAGTTTAAGATTTAAAGCTTAAAGTTAAATATAAAAATAATATATATAATATAATATACCCGATAAAATTATTAAGTCAATTAAAATTATAACATTAATAATTATTACTGTATTCTTATGGAAAAGAGTTATGGAAAAAATAAAAAAATTTGTTTTTATCGGTTAAAAATTTTATAATTTATTCTTATGGACAATATAAACAAAAAAAAATTTAAAAATACTTTTATTAAATACATAGAAGAAAAAGGTCTTAGGCATACTAAGCAGAGAGAGGTTATCGTAGATGCTTTTTTTTCCGCAGGAAGGCATATCACTTCCGAAGAGTTGTTTAATATAGTAAAAAAGAAATATCCCGAAATAGGATATGCTACCGTGCAAAGAAATCTCAATTTACTATGTAAATGCAGTTTAGCGGAAGAAATAAAAATAGGAAAGCAAAAAACAAGATACGAACAAAAATACGGAAACATGCATCACGACCATCTTGTATGTTTGAAATGCGGGCGTCTCATAGAAGTTAACGACGATAAAATAGAAAAACTACAAGAAAAACTTGCAAAAAAAAATAATTTTACCCCAATAAAACATAAATTAGAAATATACGGAATTTGCGCCAGCTGCAAATCTAAATAATCGTTAAAATTGATAAAAAGCAACAAATAAATGAATTAAATTTTTTGTTGACATTATAAATTTATTTTCGTATTATGATTTGTATTATAATGATAATGATTTTTATTATCATTATATATCGATATAAATTCGATATAATTTTTAAAAAAACATATAATTAAAGTATAATGACATACATATAATTTATGAAAAATTTCGCTATCGTGGGTCAGGATTACACGGAAGAAAACAAGCATAAAGGAAAAAGACGACAAAGAAAGCGGTCAAGAGGCAGATTTCCTTTATTTAACAAGAGGTCGCTGTATAAAAGCCTTCATTTTTTAAAGGTGTTAGGTCCAGGTTTCATAGTTATGATAGCCGATATGGATGCAGGTTCCGTTACTACAGCCGGCGTTTCCGGCGCACAGTGGGGATATAAGCTCATCCCCCTGCAAATACTTCTTATACCGATTTTATATTTAATACAATCTATGACTTCGAGGCTTGGGTGTGTTACAAGGAAAGGTCACGGCGAGCTTATAAAAGAATATTACGGCAGTAAATGGGCGGCATTTGCAACGGTCACGCTTTTTCTTGTCGTTTTTTCCGCTCTTATTACGGAATTTTCCGGCATAGCGGCAAGCGGGGAGATATTCGGAATACCGAAGGTTTTCAGCGTAGGCGTGAGCTTTCTAATACTTTTGTTTGTTGTTTTTACCGGAAGTTACCGAAGGGCTGAGAATATAGCCCTTATTTTTTCGCTTACGGGGTTCGTATTTATACCTGCGGCTATTTTTGCGCATCCGGATTATCATCAGCTTGTTTTTAAAGGCCTGTTCGGTTCTCAGCCGCTCGGCAACAAAGACTACATATGGCTTATAGCGGCAAACGCAGGAGCGGTAATAATGCCTTGGATGATTTATTACCAGCAAAGCGCTACCGTCGATAAAAACTTGTGCAAAAAAGACGTTAAACTGGCGCAAACCGATACGCTTATAGGAAGCATTGCGACGCAAATTCTAATGATAGCGGTTATAGTAATGACGGCGGCGACTTTATATAAAGCGCATATAGTTCCGTCCACCGCAAAAGCTATAGGCCAGTCTTTAATACCTTTAGCGGGAAAATACGCAGGGGCTTTGTTTGCCGTCGGTCTTTACAGTTCAAGCCTTCTGGCGGCTTTCGTAGTTTCTATGGCGTTTACTTGGGCGGCGGGAGAAACTTGGGGATATAAACACAGCTTAAACCATCGTTTCAGCGAAGCAAAGCTTTTTTATTTTATATATATAGCTTTAATTTTTATATCGGCAATGATAGTGCTTATACCCGGAATACCTTTAGTAACAATTATGGTTGACGTGGAAGCGTTTAACGGGTTTATTCTTCCTATAGTCCTCGGATTTTTGATAGCTCTTGCAGGAAGTAAAAGAATACTTGGAGAATATGCATATTCTAAAAAATCGATTGCGGTCG
>JAJYHI010000107.1:0-13375 GCA_021784835.1 bacterium | reverse complement strand
AAAAATGCATTTTCGAACGGAAGAAATAATTTCGGCATAGGTTTTAAAGTTTCTTTAGATACGGGAGAAAACATTCAGGCAGTAGGACCTTATACCGGAAACTACAATTATTACACGGAATCAGTTTATAACCGTCCGTTATACGGATTCAGGCAGTTTTATATATCTTTCGGCATTCCTATAGGAAACGGATTAAAAATTAGTCTCGGCGAAAAAAATTATTTAATAGGTTTTGAATCCTATAATCTTTCTAGACTATGGGAAAATACCTATTCGCCTATAACGGCTATAGAACCGGGCGAACTTACCGGAATCTTTTTTAAATATCCCTTTACGAAAAGGCTTAATATGGTTTTCGGCATAGCTATGACCGATAACGCTTTGTCGCCTATAGATAGATATCCGACGTTTGAATATATCGCTTCGTATAAACCTTTTAATTTTTTAAAACTGCACGAAGGCATAGTTTACGGAGCCGAAAATTTCGTTATATACGATAACAATCTTTATCAGGATAATTTAAATAAATTTTTTTATAATTTCATAGACGCAAAATATAAATTTTTAAAATATTGGACGGCTGTTTTAGATTACGAAGTAGGTTTAAACGGAGGCATAAACAAATCTATAATATATAGCAGAGTAATAAATCCCGCAGAATTTAATTCTTCGCAAAATATTTATCCGTCTGCGCTAATTTCGACTTCCGATTCCACTTTCGACAAGTCGCGTTTTTCAGGTATAGCTTTTTATCTGCATCATTACGATATATCGCATTACGGCAGGTTTTCGCAGACTGTTAGGGAAGTCGACGTTTTCGATCCGCAAGGCATGTGGGAGGAGGAAAGCGTTCCCGGGATTGCGTATCGTTATTTCGACTCAACGTTTACTATCGGATACAGGCCGCCCGCCAAAGTACTTAAAAACGTACAGTTCAGGCTCGAATTCGAAAACCAGGTAGCAAACCGCAGAGTTTACGGCGACGGAAACAGTTTTCAGGACACTGTAAACGCTATGGCGGTTTATACTTTCGGCAATTAATTTTTTGAAAATTCGGCGTAACTTGACATAGAAAAAATAGATAGTATAATCAAAGTAGTTAGTTTTTAAATAATTTTTATATGTATGTATATATAGATTAAAATTTTTAAAGGGAGGAAGATATGTTGAAAAAAATGAAAATTACGATAATTTCCAATTTGATAGTCCGTGTTTTTATGATTGCTTTTGCAGTTATTTTTCCTGCAAGCGTTTACGCTATATCTTCTTCGTCATGGAATACTCCATGCGGTTCCGGAAACTATGCCGGTACTTCTTATTTATCGACCCCTTGCAGTTCATCATATAACTGTTGTATAGCTCCTAATAAACCTGCAGTAAAAAAAGTTCAGCCTGCAGCAGTAAAAAAGCAAATTAAAAAAGTAACAGTTGCCAAAAAACCGGTTATTGTAAAAAAAGTTTCGACGTATAATATTTCGGCAAATTATAACGATATTCGTTTCCCGTATAATTCTGCAATGCTTACCTCCAAAGATATTGCTATTTTACGCAGAGACGCCGAATACTTAAAGCATAATAAAAACGTCGTCGTTCAGATACAGGGTAATTGCGACAGAAGAGGTTCGGAAGCCTATAACATGGCGCTAGGCTGGAGAAGGGCAAATATCGCAAAATCGTATTTAGAAAAATTAGGTGTAAGCGGAAATAGGTTGAAAACGATAAGTTTTGGAAAAGAGAAACCTCTTTGCACTGCTCATACTTTAGCATGTTATGCTATAAACAGAAGAGACCATTTCGCGGTCGTTTCTAAATAATACAACAAAACGGAAGTTCAAAAGTATACTTTTCAAAATCCTCTAAATGCTATTATAAGATTTAGAGGATTTTTTATTTTTAACTTTATATTATTATATCGTATCGGTTTTTAAACCGTATTGGGCTAATTTTTCTTTAGTCGCGACGTAATCTTTATGCTGAAATGCATTCATACCCAATTTTGCGGCTGTTTCGACGTTAAAATACCTGTCGTCTATAAAAAGACTTTCTTCGCTTGTTACGTATGCAAGATACATTGCAAGCTTATAAATGTTTTCGTCCGGTTTTTTCATTTTTACGAAACAAGAAGTTACGAAAAAATCGATTAATTCATTTAATTTAAACGTTTCCACTCTGTATCTTGAAAGCTCAAGCCCTTCATTGTTTAATGCTACTACCTTTAATTTATATTTGGATTTCAAATGTTTAAATAAATCTATCATTTTAGGAATAGGTTTTGACTGGCTGAACATAAAATTTTTAAAGTCGGCTTTTGAAAAACTTCTCTCGTCGTAAAAAATTGCTTTATCGAGATAATCGTTTAAAGTTATTCTTCCTTCTTCATATAAAGAAGATAAATAGGCGTGTCTTTCGGCAAACTCCTCGTAATCGAGATCGAAAGTTTTAGAAGCTAATTTTCTCGAAGCGGTATCCCAGCCGTTTGTAAGAAGAATATTGCCGATGTCTAAAAATAAAGTACTAATTTTATTCATAATATATTTATTAAAATTTAATTGTATATTTGTTCTTTTTTTCGCTATAGAGGCTAATTTTTGTAAAAATTTTTATTTTTTTCCAGCAAAAGCAGGGCAGATTTAAAATCTTTCCAGCCTCCGCCTGACCAGCCGCCCAATTTGCCGTTAGTGTATATGACCCTGTGACATGGAACTACAATAGGCGTTTTGTTTACTGATAAAACCGCTGCACAGGCTCTTGAGTATTTTGCATCGTATCCTGCTTTTATTGCAAGTTGTTTGTATGATAATATTTCGTTATATTTAATTGTTTGGGTCTTTATAAGTATTTCGGAAGAAAAATCGGAATATAAAGAAAAATTTATCGGAATATCGTTAAATTCAACATTTTTTGCCGAAAAATATTTATCTAAAAGATTTATTAATTTATAAAGATGAGGCAATAAATTTAATTCGTTATAAAGAATTTTATCGGTAAGTACAGGCGGCATTTTACGGTTGGATTTTGGCCGTCCGCCGCCCGTAATTTTTATAGACTCGATATATTTTTCCGAAGCGGCAATTTCTAAAACTAAATCCTTTCCCGATAATTTTGTTTTAAAATCGTAAACATACATACATAATAAACGCTTCGAAATTATATTAAAATTAACAGCTTAATTTAATGTCCGCATGTACCGCCGGAACAACTGCATGCAGGCGCAGGAGATGCTGTTTTGCTTTCATCGGCCGTTTTTTTTGATTTGCTTCCGCTTGCCGAACTGCCCGAACTTGCATAATCCGTTTTATACCAACCGGAGCCTTTTAGTACGAAACTTGAATTGGAAATTAGTTTTTCTAATTTTCCGCCGCATTTTTCGCATTTTTCAAGGGGTTTTTCGTTCATACCCTGAATTACCTCGATATAATTTCCGCAGTCTTTGCATTTGTATTCCCTGATAGGCATTTAATTTACCTCCTTATTAAATATATATAATCATATTAATTATAACATAAATTTTATATTATTTACATATCGGCAAACTTTATACTATAATATTAAAAATATATTCAATTTAATTTATAAATGTTTATGCCGCTTTATAGTTTATAAAAAAATTTTAAATTATGGAAAACTTTAAAATTCCGGAATATTTCGGATCTTTAAATGCAGATATTTTTAATGATATTAAAGCATTATTTAAAGTAGAAAATTATTCGGCAGGAGAAAATATTTTTCTGGAAGGAGACAAATCAAAAGGAATATATTTCGTAGCCGAAGGAACCGTCAAGGTTTATAAATCTTCTAAAGACGGCAAAGAGCAGATTTTAAAGTTGATTTATCCGGGCGAATCGTTTAACGATATAACGGTTTTCGTAAAAGATATAAATCCCGCTTCCGCGGATGCCGTTACCGGCGCGAAACTATTTTTGTTATCGCGCGAGAATATGATAGGCCTTATTTATAAACATCCTGAAGTTTCTATTAATATTATAAGAAGCATGTCCGAAAAATTAAGGCATCTTACGAATGCCATAGAAGACCTTTCCCTTAAACGTACGCAGGAAAGAATAGCGAAAATTCTGCTTTTATTCGACGGCGAAAAACTTAGCCAGAAAATAATAGCGGATATCGCGGGAACGGCAAGAGAAGTAGTTTCGCGTGCGCTGAAGGATTTTGCGGCAAAAGATATTATAAAATTAGACAAAAGGGATATTATAATACTCGACAGAAAAAAATTAGAGGATTTGAGCGAATAATATACACGTAAAATTTATCCATCTATCCATCTATGCGGATTATAGCAGGTTCATTAAAAGGAAGAATAATACCTAACGTATTCGATATTAAAAACGTTTCTCCCTCATCGGATTTCTTAAAAGGCGTTTTATTTAACGTAATTGGAGACGATATAAACGGCGCAGTTTTTTGCGATTTATACGCAGGAACGGGCAACATCGGTTTCGAGGCTGTTTCGAGAGGCGCGGCTTTCTGTATTTTCGTCGAAACTTCGCCTGAATTAATATCTATAATTATCAAACTTTCAAAACAGTTCGGTATAGAGAATAAAGTAAAAATTATAAAAAAAGACGCGTTAAAAGCTTTAGAAAAAGGGATATTAAGCGAGTATAAACCAGATTATATCTTTATCGACCCTCCGTACGGTAAAGGCTTTTGCGAAACTGCGATTAATAAAATAATTACGGAATATGATATGGAGGAAAAAAACGGCAATGAAGACAAATGCCGCAAATACGATAATATAAACATAATTGTCCAGCATGATAAACATGAAATATTATCCCTTGAATATCCGCCTTATAAGCTTATAAATAAAAAAACGCACGGCAAATCTTTTTTATCGTTTTACCGTGCGGATTACTTTAAAAATTCCAATCGCCTTTCCAGTTTTTAATTTCCGGCATATCGTCGTCGTATTTAAGAATATACTGCTTATGTTCTATTAGCCTGCTCTCCATCTCTTTTTTAATATACGCGGCTTTATATTTGAGGGATTCAACTCTGTCGGCTACGTCCATAACAAGATGAAATCTGTCTAAGTCGTTTCTTACCGCCATATCGAAAGGAGTCGTAGTCGTTCCTTCCTCTTTGTAGCCTCTGACATGAATATTCGGATGATTTTTACGCCTATAACAGAGTCTGTGTATAAGCCATGGATAGCCGTGGAATGCAAAAACTACATGTTTATTTTCGGTAAACAGAGTATCGAATTCTTTATCGGATAATCCGTCGGGGTGTTCTTCTTTAGGCGTTAATGTCATAAGGTCTATCACGTTTATTACTCTTATTTTAAGCTCCGGTGCGAGGTTGTTTAAAATCGAAACGGCGGCAAGCGTTTCCAATGTAGGAACGTCGCCCGCGCAAGCCATTATTATATCAGGTTCTTCTCCTCTGTCGTTGCTTGCAAATTCCATAATACCAAGTCCTTTATCGCATATTTTAATTGCGGAATCCATGTCGTACCATTGAAGTTCTTCCTGTTTTCCCGCGATAATTACGTTTATTCTGTTTTGGCTACTGAAGCATTTATCGGCAGTTACTAAAAGCGTATTTGTATCAGACGGAAGATAGACCCTTATATATTTTGGTTTTTTGGTAATAACGTGGTCGATAAATCCAGGATCTTGATGCGAAAAACCGTTATGGTCCTGTCTCCAGACATGCGAAGTGAGAAGATAGTTTAAGGACGGTATAGGCCTTCTCCATTCGACTTCGTCGGCTTCCTTAAGCCATTTCGCATGCTGATTGAACATAGAATCTATTATATGTATAAATGCTTCATAGCACGAAAAAAAACCATGCCTTCCGGACAATAAATATCCTTCGAGAAGCCCTTCGCAGGTATGTTCGCTTAAAATTTCTATTACTCTTCCGCTATGGGCAAGATGGTCGTCGAAATTGAAAATATCGCCCCACCATTGCCTGTCGGTCGTATCGAAAACCGCATTAAGCCTGTTCGAGTTATGTTCGTCGGGACTGAATATTCTAAAATTATCCATATTCTTTTTGACTATGTCGCGCAGGTAATATCCCAATGTAGTAGTAGCTTTTCCATAGGTTGTCGCAGGTTTTTCTACTTTTTCGGCGTAAACGGTAAAATCCGGAAGAATGAGGTCTTTTGTCAAAAGTCCGCCGTTTCCGCAAGGGTTTGCGCTCATTCTTTTATCTTTTTTCGGCGGAAATTCTTTAATTTTGTCTATCAACGAACCTTTTTCATCGAATAATATTTCCGGCTTGTAAGATTTCATCCAGTTTTCCAATATTTTGATATGCTCCGGCTTTTCTTTGAAATCCGTAATAGGAACTTGATGGGCGCGCCAGAAACCTTCCAACTTAAGTCCGTCTATTTCTTTTGGGCATGTCCACCCTTTAGGAGTTTTAAATATCAGCATAGGATAATGAGGTCTAACCTTAGTAGCTGCATCGCTTTTTTCGTTATATTCTTTTTTTATTTTATTTATTTCCCTTGAAATTTTATCCATTATTAAAGCCATTTTATTATGTGCGGAATCTACGGATTCGTCTTCCAAAATGTAAGGTTTGTAACCGTATCCTTTAAACAGGTCTATAAGTTCTTCTTCGCCGATTCTTGCAAGAATTGTCGGATTATTTATTTTATATCCGTTCAAATGAAGTATAGGAACCACTATGCCGTCCGTTTTAGGGTTTAAAAATTTATTAATATGCCACGATGCAGCCATGGGTCCCGTTTCAGCTTCGCCGTCTCCTACTACGCAAAATACCCTTAAATCGGGATTGTCTAATGCAGCTCCGTAAGCATGGCTCAATGCGTAACCAAGTTCGCCCCCCTCATGTATGGAGCCTGGGGTTTTAGGCGAAACATGGCTAGGTACGCCGCCCGGGGCAGAAAATTGCCTAAAAAGAGCTTTAACGCCGTCATAATTTTGGGGCATGTTTGGGTAGTATTCGCTGTAAGTTCCTTCGATATAAGTATTTGCTATAATAGCCGGACCGCCGTGTCCGGGACCTGTAATAAATAATGCGTTGAAATCAAATTTTTTTATAATTCTGTTAATATGGGCATAAATAAAATTAAGGCCGGGCGACGTTCCCCAGTGGCCAAGAAGCCTTGGTTTTATATGTTCAAGTTTTAACGGTTCTTTTAAAAGCGGATTATCCATAAGGTAGATTTGGCCTATAGAAAGATAATTTGCGGCATCGAAGTATAAATTTAAAGTTTCAATTTCTTCTTCGGCAAGATAATTTTGATAATTAAATGCAGACGCTTTTTCTTTCATTTTTCACCTCTATAGTCTTTATATTAAATTAAATTTTATTTAAACTAAAGCAAATTAACTATTAACTATATAATTATTTTTTATATTTAAAATAATTGCGGGCGTTAGCGGATGAAATCATTTTAACCCGCTAATATCAAGTTGTTAAAAATTATCATTAGAACAGCGTCGGTAAAGCAAACGGATACGAAATAAATAAATATATTATTACATTACATCCATTGCTTTAGAATAACCTCTTAGCAATATCGAATTTAAAGAAACGGTTATGCTTGAAACCGCCATAGCCGCTCCTGCAAAAGCAGGCGGTATTAAAAATCCCGTTAATCCGTAAAAAACCCCTGCGGCTAAAGGAATGCCAAGGCCGTTGAAGAAAAAAGCCCAGAAAAGATTCTGTTTTACTTTGAATAAAGTTTTTCTGCCTAGCGATACGCTTTTATATACGTCGTTAATATCGTTTTTTACTAAAATTACGTCGCCGGTTTCCCTTGCCACGTCGGTTCCGCTTCCTATGGCAATACCGACGTCTGCGGCGGCAAGAGCGGGAGCGTCGTTTATGCCGTCGCCGACCATCGCTACTTTTAAACCCGTATTTTTTAGTTTTTTTATTTCATCGAGTTTATCCTGCGGCAAAACGTTTGCAATAACGTTTTTTTTGTCTATTCCTGCTTGGGCTGCAGCGTTTACCGCCGAATTTAGATTATCGCCCGTCAGAAGATATACCGAGATGCCGATAGATTTTAATTTTGATATCGCCGGCTTTGCCGTTTCTTTAACCTTGTCCGATAAAGAAATAATTCCGGCAATAGCGGAGTCTACCGATATTCCGATGACGGTTTTGCCCTCTTTTGCAAATTTTTCTTCAAATTCGTTAAATTGGGACATATCGAAATTTACGGTTTCCGATTCTTTAAATATCTCTTTTTTGCCTATTAATATTTTTTTGCCCTCGTAGTTTAATTTTATGCCGAATCCGCCTATTTCTTCAAAGTTTTCGGGCGCGGAAATTTTTGGCGTCTTTATATCGTTATTGCCGTCGAAGCGAAGCAGTTGCGTATTTTCCATATTTTGGTTATTCTGCCGTTTACTGCCGTTTTCCGAAGCCGAATTATCGTTATCTTTAAAAGAGTTAAATTTATCTACTATTGCCGCGGCTATAGGGTGTGAAGAAAAACTTTCGGCATAAGCGGCAATTTTCAGTATTTCGCTTTCGGGTATACCGTTAATAGATACGATATCGACGACCTCCGGTTTTCCATATGTAATAGTTCCGGTTTTATCGAAAACTACGGCATTTATTCTTGCTATTTCCTCAAGGCTCGACGATTTTTTAATCAGTATGCCTTTTTCTAAACCTATAGAACTTCCTATCATAAGCGCCATAGGCGTTGCAAGTCCCATTGCGCAGGGACAAGCTATTACTAAAACGGCGATAGAAGCCGACAAGGCAAATAAAAAATTTGAATGGAATATAAATTTCCATACCGTAAACGTTATTAACGATATTATTACTACCGTGGGAACGAAATAATTGGTTACTTCGTCGGCTATACGCTGAATAGGAGCCTTATCCGCCTGAGCGTCTTCGACCAGCCTGACTATTTGGGACAGCACCGTATCTTTTCCGACCCTTAACGCCTTAATTTTTACCGCCTGCCCTTTGTTTATAGTAGCCCCGCTTACTTCGCCGCCTAAGCCTTTTTCGACGGGAACCGGTTCGCCCGTAAGCATAGATTCGTCTATTTGAGTTTGTCCGTAAATTATTACTCCGTCAACCGGTATTTTATCGCCTTTTTTTACCAACAGTATATCGCCGGGTTTAACGTCGGAAGTATCTATTTCTTTAACAGTTCCGTCGGCTTCGACAAGATTCGCTTTATTCGCCTGAAGCTTAAAAAGAGCTTTTAAGGACGAAGTCGCTCTCTGTTTCGATATTTTTTCAAGCAGTTTTCCTGTTCTTATGAAAAGAATAAGCAAAACGGAAGTATCGAAGTAAAGTTCGCCCTTGAATAAAAAAACGGAAGCTACGGAATAAAAATAAGCCGCAGAAATACCGAGCGAAACCAGTACGTCCATATTGGACGAAAAACTTTTTAAAGAATAATACGCTCCCTTATAAAACGTAAGTCCGGCAGTAAACTGAACTACCGTTGCCAATATAAATAAAGCAGGTATTCTGAATATGCCTAATATATTAATATACGTGAGTATGACGACCGGAATTGCGAATATAATCGTAAATATCAGCCAGTAAAGATCTTTTTCCCAGTCCGTTATTTTGCGGCGTTTTTTAAATTTTTTCGCGGAGTCCGCCGTTGCGTCTATTTTATTTTCGATATAGTTTTCATTTTTTTCGTCTTCGGTTTCGTCTATGGGGGTATATCCGCTTTCTACGACGGCTTTAAATATTTCGTCTTTGGAAGTTTTTGATGGGTCGAAAGACACCGAGCCGCTTTCTCCGACGAAGTTTACGATTATAGAGTTTACACCCTTCAACTTTCCTACGTCTTTTTCGATTGCTTTTGCACAGTTGGTGCAGTGCATTCCTTCTATTTTGAATTTTATATTTTTTGAATTGCCCGCCGCATTTTCCGCATAAGAATTAATAAGACTATTATCGGAAACCGTCTTGTCCGAATCGATTAACTCTGCCCCGAAACCTGCAAATTCAATCATCTTAATTATTTCTTCGGGAGAGGGTTTATCTGGATTAGTTTCTACGTAAAGGGTTTCGTTTATGAAGTTAAGTTTTGCGTCTATTACGCCCTCTATTCTCTTAACGGTATCGGTAATGGTTGCGGCGCAGGCGGCGCAGTCCATTTTGCTTATTTTAAACTTGTAGGTTTTATGTGGCGAGTTTGCATATTCCATATATTTATAATATCACATATTTTTTAGATTGTTAAATTTATAAATTCAGGCGGCTGTTGTATATTAAATTTTGAATTTGTCATATAATCGGGCAAATTTGTTTCTTTCGGCTTGGCATTTGTTTCGACAAATTTTGATATTTATATCTTTAGGTATATAATAGAATAATCTATTATATGAATATATATGAATAACAATTGATATAAAAAATTTGTATTTGCATTTTTCGTATTAAATTTTTGGAGGTATGCATCATGGAAAAAGTCGATGTATTTACTATTGGAGCAGGCGGAGGAGCTTATCCTGCCGCTTTTAGGCTTGCTAAAGCCGGAAAAAAAGTAGTTATGGCGGACATAAAAGGAGTTATGAGCGGCAACTGTTTAGAGCAGGGGTGCGTTCCTTCAAAAACTATAAGAGAAGCCATAGAAGTGTACAGACTGGCAAAAAACAGGGAATATTTCGGTTTAAAAGGCGAAAATATAGGATTTGATTATACAAAAATTGTAGATTTTAAAGACAACGTGCAAAAATTCAGGTATGCCCAGCATGCGAAAGAACTTGAAGAAGCATCGAAAAATTTAAAACTCGTCAAAGGTATCGCATCGTTTATAGACGAACATACAATTAAGGTAACGGGCGAAAATTTTGAAGAAACATATAAAGCGGACAGCATAATAATCGCAAGCGGCGCAGAACCTTATATACTTCCTATAGAAGGAAAAGAACACTGCGTTACCAGCGCCGATATTTATATTTTGGGAACAAAAATAAAGACTCTTCCAAAATCTATCGCAATACTTGGGGGAGGCTATATAGGGGTTGAAACCGCTACGTTTTTTAACGAACTCGGCGTGGACGTAATATTAATTCAAAGAAGCAAAAGAATACTTACCGCAATGGACGAAAGATTTGCTTTGCTTCTTCAAAATTCTCTTGACCCGAAAATTAAATTAGAACTTGGAACCGAAATTAAAAAAGTAGAAAAGCTCAATGCGGACGGAGCATATAGGTATAATGTTTCATATATGAAAGACGGAACCTTAAAAACCGTAAATGCCGATATGGTGCTTATGGCATACGGAAGAAAACCCGTCATACCCGAAGGCACGGATAAGTTAGGAATAGAATTGGATAAAAAAGGCAGAATAAAAATAAACAGCGCTATTCAGACCAATATTCCGCATATTTATGCATCCGGCGACGTAAACGGGCTTTCTATGCTTTTTCATTCTGCGGAAAGACAGTCTTTAGTTTGCGCAAATAATATATTTGCCGGCAATATTCCTATCGATTATATGGATTTTAATGCCGTGCCGACCACGGTATTTACGTTTCCTAAAGCCGCTTATGCCGGCATCATGCCTTCGCAGGCCGAAAAAATGGGCATCGATATTCTTGAATGTTCATACGATTTCGTGGTCGATGCTAAAGCTCAGATATATAACGAACTAAACGGAGAAATAAGGGAATTTTTCGATGCTAAAACATTAAAAATAATAGGCGCATGGGTTATAGGAATAGATGCTGAACTTTTAATTGGCGAATTGGTAACGGCAATACAAAATTCTTTGGATATCCATATAGTAGCCGGACTTTCAAACCAGCATCCCACAAGCAGCGAAGGCATAGCCAAAGCGGCAAGAAAACTGCTTTAATTTATTATTGCTTTAAAGGGGACAGATTTATTTATTTGCATACTGCCGTCCGAGTTTGCGGCCAAACCGCCTCGGCCGGTTTTAATAAATTAAATTTTAAATTGTGAAATTTTTAATATGAAAAAAATAAAATTATCGATTATAGTCTTAACCGTTATATTTTTACTGCCTTTATTTTTATCAGGGTGCGCTCAAAAGCAGGAAAACCTCACAAAAACTCTTGCGAAAAAATTAATAATTAAAAAAATATACTCTTCCGCTTTTTTTGCGCTGCCCTATGATAAGGCCGCCAGTATGGATAACGATAAATTTTATATGCTCTTATTAAAAGGCGGCTACATCAAGTTTCACAAAAAATTAGGCTATACCTCTTTTACGACTCTTTTTAAACCTTACTTATTTAAAATAGCCGATAGAACATACATAAGATTAGGAACATTAAAAATAATTAAAATATATAATCTTAGGTTTATTTCACATAAAAAAGCTAAAGCGTTTTTTATTTTTAGATTTAATCCAAACTATATTTACAGGCTTATGGTTAAAAATAATATGCATCTAAAATTATTTACGATTTTAAAAACTAAAAACGCAGCGGCGATTTTTCAATATAAGCCCTTTTTAGAATGGGAAGTTACAAGATTTGAGCAGGACGGCCATAAAATAATCATTTGAATAATTTCCATCCTTTACTTTGATCAATTAAGATTTTTTAGGACGCCTTTTACACATTTAATTGGAAATTTAATTATAAATTTATCACCTTTAATTATTGATTTGTCATTTTTCCGCCTTTACCCGATAAAGTCATGATATTATTAAAAACAAAAATACAAATTCCTATAAATTCCATAGACGTAAATGAACCAAGGATTAAAATATGATAAAATCCAGAAACGGCATTGCCTAAAATAATCCATGTTATAGCCATCCCGATTAAGCCGATATTAGTCAGATAAAACTGAACAATTATAAGAAGCTCGCTGTATAGTTTAAATCCGCTGAATCTAGGCAGTACGTGGTAACCGACCGAATAAATCATCATAGCGATAAATCCAAGTAAAAGAAAATGAACATGCGCTAAAAGCAGATATCCGATAGACGGCGGATACAGCGCCATAACTAGGCCTAAACCTGCTCCTATTACAAGGTAAAACAGAGAAGCTATTGTAAAATATCTTATTATAGGGCTCATAATAAATGTTATTTTATCAAATAAATTTAAAATTTTTTATGATAAATATCACATTTTTCAATTTCTTCTGATACCGATTAAAAAAATGCTGTATTTTGCAAATCGTTTTTACCCAAAATTGCAAACAAAATTCCCCGCTATTGCAACGGCTTTTCCTCAATATTGCAATTAAAAAATTGCATAGTTTTAGCTGTTTGCAATAATATTTATGCAATTTATTAATTGCGGGTTAATAATAATTTATAAGTTTATGCGGCTTTCGTTATAATTTCCGCCGCTTCCATTAAATCTTTAACGTAGAAATCGGGGACGACGTTTTCGTCGTGTTCATACATAGAGTTTTGTATATAGAAAGATTTTAAGCCGGAATTTTTCGCAAGCAT
>JAJYHI010000097.1 GCA_021784835.1 bacterium | reverse complement strand
CAATATTTTACGACAGCAAAATAAAATTTATAACCGATTATATAAAAGGAAGCCTCGGTAAAAAGAACGTCTTAATTCTGGCGAACGGAGACCCTAATTTTTTCGGTATCGGCGGAACTATATTAAGCCTCTTAAAAGAAAACGAAAAAAGATTTATAGAAGTTTACCCGGCAGTCAGTTTTATGCAGGCAGGTTTTTCAAAATTAAAAATTCCTATGACCGAGGCCTTAATAATAAGCCTGCACGGGAGGGATTTCAAAAATATATACGAAGCTTTATATTCCGGAAAGCCTGCAATAGGCATATATACGGACGACGTAAATACCCCCAATAAGATATATACCGAACTTGAAGAAAGCGGTTTCTTAGAAAAATTCGATTTTTACGCGCTGACCGAATTATGCACCAAAAATGAAAAAATTTATAAAAGCTTTACAAAAGAAATTTTAGAAGATATAAGCGGTAAAAAAAATATAGTCGTATTAACCGGTAAGAATAAAAAAAGTGCCGCTCCGGCTTCCGGCGACGAGCTTAAGAGCCTTGTTTTAGGGATAGACGACGATAAATATATTCATTCGGCGGGAGAACCGACAAAAAAAGAAATCAGGGCAGTAAGCCTGTCTTTAATGGATTTGAAAGCCGATTCGGTAATTATAGATGCCGGGTGCGGCAGCGGAAGCATAAGCATAGAAGCGTCCGCGATAGCGCATAAAGGATTCGTATATTCAATAGATAAAAATAAATTTAAGATAGACAATCTTAAAAATAATATAAAGAGATTCGGAAGGCATAATATCGAGCCTATTTTAGGCGAACTTCCCGACGCATTGAAACAGGCGGTAAAAGCGGGACAGGCCGATTCGATATTTATAGGCGGAGGAGGCGGCAAGGATTTGAAAAAAATTTTAAAAGAATCCCTTCATATTTTAAAGAATAAAGGCGCGATAGTTATTAACGTTATAACGATAGATTCGTTAAACGCAGTTTTGACGTTTATTAAGGATTACGGTTTGAAAGAATATGGCAACATAGAAATAAAACACGAAATTATTTCCGTTAACGTGTCGAGATTGAAATCCGTTAAGGAAGATTCGTATTTTCAGGCATTGAACCAGATATATATAATTAAAATTATAAAGTCTATTAAGGCGTCTAATCCGAATACGAATACGAAAACTTCCCGCTCCGTCCGCGGCAGAACCCTTACTTTCAAGATAGAACGGGAACATAATGCGGATATGCCAAGCGTGAAAATAAGAAATAAAGCGATTGAAACCGGTAAAAAAGAAAATGCGGAAAATACGCATGACGACGTAAATATAGAAAATTCCGGGAAAACCGAAAATGATTAAAAAAGAATTATTTATCGTAGGAGTAGGTCCCGGAGACCCTGAACTGATAACGGTAAAAGCGGTTAACACGCTCATCAAAAGCGATTTTATATTCTATCCCGACGTTTGCGGAGGAAAAAATAGAATAGCTTACGATATTATAAAAAATGCCCTTAAATTTGCGGGCATATCGGATTTCCCCGAAAACAGGCTTATTCCGTTAGAGGTGGAAATGAAACTTTCAATGGGAAGAAATAAAGTTCTATATATGAAAAACGCCGTTAAAATAATCGAAAAACTCAGCGACGGCGTCTGTTCTTATGTTACGCTGGGCGACCCTATGTTTTACAGCACATACTGGGGACTGCACAATGCTATACAGGAAGTTTTAAATCGCGAGGAAAATGGAATTAACATAAAAATAGTAAACGGCGTTTCTTCTTTCCATTATTCTTTAGGATTAATAGGAGAACCTTATATTATTAAAAACAGTTCGGTTTTAATATCGGTTCCAGTGAAAAAAGATTTAACCGAAATAGAAAACGAAATAAAGTTCATCTCGGATAAGATTCCTAGGCCTCAGGTTATAGTCTTTATGAAAGCCGGCGGTTACGTAAAAGAGATTTTAAAAGCGTTTAACGGGCTATGCGGCAGGCAATTTGAAGACGGAAAACTAAAACTTTATTTAATAGAGAAGTCTGTCCTTATAAAAGATTTTGCGGAAAAGAAAGAACGGAACTACGATTACTTTTCGATTCTTATAGGGGTTTTCTCATAATATGGGCAAATCAATCGGAACTAAAATATATTTTGTATCGGCGGGTCCAGGCGACCCGGAACTTTTGACGGTAAAAGCCGCTAAAATATTAAAAAGGTCCGACGCAGTTTTTTATGCCGGTTCTTTGATTAATCCCGGGATGTTAAAGGTTATAAAAAAGGGCGCGGAGTTAATAGACATGAAAATCCTTAATTTCGAACAGATTAAGGAAAGGCTTAATAATCTTATAGGATTGGAGCCAAATATCATATCCGTTCTTCATGCCGGAGATTCCTCAATATATTCCGCAATAAACGAACAAATGTATTATCTGGACGAAATGGGAATAAAATATGAAATCATACCCGGGGTTACCGCCGCCTTTGCCGCTAGCGCCGCCAATAAGTCTATTTTGACACTGCCGGATGTTTCGCAAACGGTAATATTCTGCAGGGGAGAAGGAAGGACTGGAAAACTGCCGGACGGGCAGGAGATAAAGAACCTTGCTAGCCATAAGGGAACGATGGCCATATATCTGAGCTTTGGATTAATCGACGGCGTAGTCGGGGATTTAAAGGAATATTATCCGGAAAATACCCCGTGCCTAATTGCTAAAGACGTATCGCTTAAAAGCCAGATTTTAATAAATTGCGAATTAAAAGACGTGGTTAAAAAAGCAGGGGAATTTTCCGTCAAAAATATGGCGGTATTAATAGTCGGAGAGGCATTAAGGGGAAAATATTTCAAAAAAAACAGGTCGAAACTTTATGATAAGAACTTTTCGCACGGATTCAGAAACGGTGGAAATACCCTCTGACGCCGTATTTAAAATTACGAATATCGCCCTTATAATAACCTCGGAAAATTCTTTGAATAAAGCTGTTAAAATTTACGGCGGTATGGCAAAAAAGCTCAAAGCGCGCAACGGGGCCGATATTACTGAGCTTTCCGAAATTATCAATCTGCATTTTTTTATCGGAGAAGAAAAAACCGGATTAACGGCGCGCGCACTTGGTTTACAGGAGGAAACGGCGGTTTTGGAAACGCCTTGCGCCAACGGGATAAAACTTTTGAAGACCGGCATCGAAAGATATAAAAGATTATCGGAAGATTATTTTATTAAAAAACTGTTACGCGGATACGATTTCATCGTATTTTTTCTGGCGGCGGGGGCGGCGGTCAGGATTATCGCACCTTTTCTTAAAAATAAATTCAGCGACCCCGGTGTTATAACGATAGACGAAGCCGGAAAATTCGTCGTCAGCCTGCTTTCCGGGCATACGGGGGGCGCTAATAAATTTGCCGAGGAAACCGCAGGTTACATAGGAAACGGAGCAATTCCGATAATTACCACCGCGACGGACGCAACCGGAAATTTTTCTTTAGATATGTTCGCGGAGAGGTTCGGCCTGTTCATAGAAGACGGGAAAAACAAAATAAAAATATTCAATAAAGCATCTATCGGCGGTGAAGAGATAAAAATATGCATAGACGAGGACGGTATTTTTAATATAAGAGAAATAAAGTCTTATATAGGCGGGTTTAAAAACGCAAAGCGAATAATTTTGTCGAAAGGTTTAAATACCGCAAACCCGGGCGTTGAAAAGGCGGCGGTCGTTTCTTTAAAAGAAAGCCTGAAAAATATTACGGAATCCGAAAATATTGCGCTTTTGAGGCCGAGACGCTTAACCGTCGGCATAGGCTGTAATAAGAATACCTCATTTAAAGAGATTGAAGAATTTATATCTTCCGTATTTAAGGAAAATAATTTATCGCTTAAGGCAATAAGGAACATTGCTACGATAGACTTAAAAAGAAACGAGGCCGGGTTGCTGGAATTCGGATATAAATATGGGAATTTTATAGACTTTTATGATAAAGACGAAATAAACGCCTTCATGGATTCGAATAAAAATAAAAAAAACAATAAAAAAGATAAAGAGGCGGGTATAAATATGGAACGGTCGGCAAGCTTTAAACACACCGGCGCATATTCCGTCTGCGAACCTTGCGCGGCGATGTCGGCGAAAAACGGCGGGGAATTGCTGATACCTAAACAAAAAAAAGGAAACGTTACGGCGGCGGCGGCAATGGTTTATTGACTTAATCGATATGTTTTCCCGAACCGCCGTTAGGCGTGTAATAAATTTAAGAATCGGGATTAGCGTATTAATAGAGAAGAAAAGGAGGGTAATTAATGGAATTAAACGGCGGACGGTCCGAATCTTACGGAAAGATAACGGTTATAGGAACCGGCCCGGGAGATACGGAACATTTAAGCAAAAAAGCTCTCGAATCCGTAAAAGCGTCTGAAACGGTAATAGGTTATTCTTCATATTTAAGACAGATAGGAGATATATTAAGCGAAAAACAGGAAAAACTTCCGTTCAGTATGAAAGACGAAATTAAAAGATGCGAAGCGGCGGTTAAAAAATCCTTGGAAGGCAAATCCGTAGCGCTTGTTTCGGGAGGCGACGCCG
>JAJYHI010000011.1 GCA_021784835.1 bacterium | reverse complement strand
CCCCAAAATTAAAAGGTTATTTTTTAAATAAATTCGTAATAAACGCGACCAATTTTACCGGTAAAAAAATTGAAGTAAAACCGGAAATAAACGACGGCGTTTTTTCGAAACATCAGTTTTTGAAAGGGCAAAAACCCTTTGAGGTATTAGACCCCCACGGTAAAGAAAGGATTATTTTTTACGCAGCGGTCAAAAAGGGCAAGCTGTCGCCGGGCGTTCACGATTTTAAGATGTCCTTGGTTTCTCCCGAAACGGGAAAGCCTTTCGAGACTAACACAGTGTCGGTTTATGTGCCGCACGGAGTTTAGAAAACACGCAAATATATTATTTTAGCGTATATATTTTTAATTGCGATTTATCAGTTTTTTTAATTATTATAACTTTTATCAGCTTATTTAATTTTTTTATCACGGCCGATATTCGGCTCTTATTAAGTATGAAAAAAGAGCAGGAAAGCGCATCTGCGACCGTCGATGGGTAGCGGAAATATCCGTTTTTAACTATGACGGTGTCGCTTAAAGTATTTCCGTCAACGGGATATCCAGTCATAGGATTCATAATATGCCCGTAATATTTTCCTTTATATGCAAACCTGTTTTCGTAATTTGCCGAGGTTTCGATAGATTCGTTTTTTAATCTTATTATCTTTATTATTTTATTTTTATTCAAAGGATTCAAGAGGCCGACTTTCCAGCCCTTTCCTTTTAAATTTTTACCTATAGCCGTTATCTGACCGCCGCCGTTTATCATAGCGTTTTTTATTCCGTATTTTTTTAATACGAAAAGCGCTTCGTCTATTCCGTATACTTCAAGTCTTCAAGCGAAAATCCTTTATATTCAAAACGGTAATCTTTGAACTTTTGCGTTAATTTTTCCGCTTTTTCCTTAAGCTTATTTATATTGACTCTTTCGGGGTTTAATTTAACTTCGGCTATTAATATTTTTTTTCCCATATCGTTTATAGCAACGATATCTATTTCGTTTTTATTGCCTTTTTCCCAATACGAGCCGATATCGGAAAATTCTTTAGAAAGCTTCAGTTTTTCGATGAAGTATTTTTCGAGAAATTTTCCGGCGTAAGAGGTAAAGTCTCTATTTACTATATCTTTGACATACTTTAAATTTCCGATTTCGACGGCGCTTTTATAGCCGTAAACAAAACGGAACCAGAAATTTAAAAAATTATCTTCTATTACGTATTTTTGTATTCTGCCGCCTTCTTTTGCAAATATGGGTCTTACCCTTTTTATTATATTATATTCATTTTCAAGTCTGTCTAAATAGCCGCCGGTATTTTTTTCGAGAATGGATTCTATTTCGCTTCTAGAAGTTTTTGAACTTGCAATTAAAGAAAGAATAGAAAAATATACGATATATTCCTTTCCGAATTCTTCTATTAATAAATCTTTGCCTTCGTCTAAAAATATTGAGTTTTCTTCTAAAATTAAATCGAGCATTTTGCTATACGTTAAAGCGCCGTTATCTACGAATGTTTCGACGTACTTAGCCACCCCCCCGGTAAACATATAGAAACTCAAAATATCTGTTTTGTTTGCGGATTTATTGTTTTCTGTTATTATTTTATTTAAAGTATTTACGTCGAAAGGCCTTAGGTAAATTTTATTGTCAGCCCTCCCGAAAAGAGGTTCTTTTGAGCTTTCGAATATTTTTTTCATCAGCGAATAGACGGAGCCGCTCAGGATTAAATTCATTTTAGATTTATTTTTGCGCGTGTCCCAGATATTTTGCATATCGGAATAAACCGAAGGGTTTATGTTATGAAATTCCTGAAACTCGTCTATTGCGACGGTAAGGGTTTTTTCTTCGGATAAGACCATAAGATATTCAAACAGGTCTTTAAAAGCGGTAATCCTGCCTATTATCTTCTTATTTAATTTATTCTGAATCAGGTAAGAAAATTCTTCGCATAACAGCCTTTCTTCTTTTCTCGCTATAAATAAATAAAGCATGTTTTCACCGAAGGCTTCAAGTATAAGTTTTGTTTTCCCTACCCTTCTTCTGCCGGTAATCACCGTCATTTTAGAAGCGGATGCAGTTTTAACGGACGACAAACTCGACCTGAGCGTTTCTAATTCTTTAATTCTGCCGTAAAATTTCATAATATTTATTATTTTTAATAGTTATCGTAACGGTAATTATTGTAATACGTATTACGATAAAATTCAAGGAAAAATTAACAGAAAAATTTAAACCTTTATTTACTATATTTTAAACAAAAATTATAAAAATTTTACAATGTGATTTTTATCACATACTAAAAACTAAAACATTATTATATTGAAAAATAAAAAACAAAAGATATGATTAATTTAAGGAGACGATTTCGAAATGGACAATATTAGTTTTGAACGTGCTTTCGAGATTTTACTTGAAAACACGCATTCTCTTCCGCCGGTATTAATAAACGCCGAAGATTCCCTGAACGGCGTTTTAGCCGAAGACATACATTCCAACATAGACTTTCCCTTTTACGACAGCGCATTGATGGACGGATATGCCCTTAGAATTAACGAAGAGCGGTGCGGTTTGGATTTGAAAGGACGGACGGTTTTTAAAATAGTTGCAGACGAAACGGGAAGCCTTAATAATTTTGAAGCCGTTAAGATTATGACGGGAGAAAGGGTTCCCGAAAATGCAAACGTTTTGATAAAAATCGAAGACGTCATTGCGGGCGGGTTTCTTAAGGGCGGAGAATTGATAGTGCCCGGAGAATTTGAGTTTCAATGCTATAAAAATATCAAAAAAAAGGGGGAAGATATTAAAAAAGGCGACCTCCTGCTCGAAAAAAACAGTTTAATCCTGCCGTCCCACATAGGAATACTCGGATATCTAAAAAAACCTTATATTAAGGTCTGCCGCCGCCCTACCGCAAGCCTGTTTTCTTTCGACGGCCGCATCGCAGAGCATGCCGCATTTAAAGAAGACGCATCTAGCTTTGTGCTTATATCCCTTTTAAAAAGTTTAAGCGTTAACGTGAATTACTTCGGGATTAAAAAAGACAAAGAAGAACTTTTGGAAGGATTAAAAGATGCCCTGAAATCAGATATCGTAATAATATCCGGCGGCATAACCGGTTCCGATTCAAATTCCGCCGCCGCCGAATGCCTTAATTTAGTAGGCTGTAAAAAACTGTTTCAGGGTTTAAATATCAAACCCGGAAAGCCGTTTACCGCAGAAATTTACGATAAATCAACTTTTTTTATTCTCCCCAAAAATATTTTCGACACTATCGTTCTTTTTGAAAAGTTTATAAGACCGGTAGTATTAAAAATGAGCGGATTTAAAGACCTATTAAAGCCCGCGTTTAAATTTAAAATGGAAGACGAGATTAAGAAAAAAGACGGCAGGACTCATTTTGTTTTGGCGGAAGGGTATAAAAAGCAGGACGGGTTGTATTACGCCAAAAAAGCGGGACCGCAGACCCTTTCGTCGCTGAAAAATTTCAATGTTCTTTTGACGCTCGCAGAAGAAAGCAGGGGGGCAAAGGCAGGGGAAGAAGCCGAAGGATATTTTATTTATTAAAAAATAAAAAATTTTTAATTTGTGATTTTAGTCACATTAATTTTTATAAAAAAGTTATAAAAATTGAATTATAAAGATTAAACCGATTTGCCGTTTAATTAATTTAATTTAAAAGCTAATTTTTGAGGGAGGCAGTTATGAAAAGGAATTACCGTTTTATTTTTATTTTTTTTAGTTTTATTCAGTTTCTTATTTTTTAACGTATCGAAAACGCTTGCGGGGGTTGACGGTTCCGGAAACAATTTTATGTTCAAGCCGTCTATGCCGTTCGGCTATACCCCGCCCGGAAAATTCTGGTCGCCGGATTTTTTTACGTTTCAGACATGGAATCATACTTTCGATAATAATGGGCATGTCGTGCCGACTTCTCCTAAATTTGGACCGTTTTCTATAACAAAGGAGATATTCCTTGCCGAAGCAATCTGGACTTTTAAATTTCTTGATTTAGACAACTATTTTCAGGTCGTAGTTCCTGCCGGTTCTGTTTCGCAGAATATTACAAATACCCTCGCTTTAACCAAAGATGGTGCATTTTCTAACTCGACTACCGGCATAGGCGATACCCTTTTATACTACGGTATTTACGCGTATCACGGCGCTTCGGGCATATTGAGTTATAACGTTTTTCCGGAAGTAAGCGTAACCGTGCCCGACGGCAACTGGAATTCAAATTCGCCTGTAAACTTAGGCGGAGACGAATGGCAGATTCAGCCGACTTTAACGGGACAGTTTGCGGTTAAAACAGTGGGAAAACAGAGCTTAGTCCTTAACTATGCCTTAGGCTGGAGCAAAAACGAAGGCCATTCATCTATTAATATGGGGTCCCTTGCGGTAGGCAACCCGAGCTATACTCAACCCGGAAATAATATATTCGCCGATTTTTATCTGGATTACGTTATAAGTCCCAAGTTATATATATATAACGAAACGGCATATACGAGGCAGTATGATAATTACGGATATACAAACAGCACCCCGGCTTCTACGACTATTACTCCTTCGTACGGACTTTTAAATAAAGGCTATCAGGATATCGCAACGGGCGGCGGACTTGCATACCATTATTCGCCTAAACTGCTTCTCGACGGAAGAGTATTAAAGGACCTTCACGGCGAAAACGGTCCGGACGGATGGTACGGAATGGTTGATGCGGTATTTTTCTTTTAATAAATAATATTAATATTATATTTATATAGCGAAGGGGGTCAAATTATGAGCTTTTCTAGAAGAGATTTTTTAAAGCTGGCCGGGCTTGCAGGGGGTTATATCCTGTCTTCCCCCGCGATGTCTTTCGGATTAAATAAGCTTCAGATAGTAAAAGACCCCTTCGACTATCCTTATCAAGGCTGGGACGTTTACTATAAGAACCAGTGGCAATGGGACAGAGTCGCAAGAAGCACCCACGGAGTCAACTGCACGGGTTCGTGCAGCTGGCTTGTATATACTAAGGACGGCATCGTAACGAGGGAAGAGCAGGCCGCGGATTACGAGGTAGTCCAGAAAGGCATGCCGGATTACAACCCGAGAGGCTGTCAGAAGGGCGCATGTTACTCGATGGAATATATATACGGCGACAGAAGAATTAAATATCCCATGCTGAGGGTAGGCGAAAGGGGAGAAGGCAAATGGAAAAGGATTTCATGGGACGAAGCGGGAGATATATTTGCGGAAAAATTAATACAGAATATAAATAAAAACGGATTAGATTCTATTTTTTATTATACGGTCATACCCGCTATGTCGATGATATCCTTTGTTGCGGGCAACAGATTCGCGCACATTACGGGAGGCGTTCTGATGAGTTTTTACGACTGGTATTCCGACCTCCCTCCCGGTTCGCCGATAACGCTCGGCGTACAGACCGACGTGCCGGAATCCGCTGACTGGATTAACGCTAAATATATTTTATTGTGGGGTTCCAACGTCGTGGAAACGAGGATACCCGACGCGCATTACGTTACGGAGGCAAGATATAAAGGCGCAAAGGTAGTCTCGGTATTTCCCGATTATAACCCGTCTTCTATTCATTCGGATATATTTTTATCGCCGAAAACCGGCACCGACCTTGCATTGCTTTTAAGCGTTATAAACGTTATTTTGGAAAACAATCTTTACGATGAAAAATATATTAAAGAACAGACGGACTTGACGTTTTTGGTAGATACGGCAACAAAAAAGTTTTTAAGGCAGTCCGACGTCGTAAAAGGCGGCAAGCCGGATATATTTTATCAGCATGACAAAAATAAGGGGTTAATACAGTCGAACGGCAAGACCCTTAAGCTGAACGGACTTAATCCCGAACTTGAGGGAGATTTCGAGGTTAAATATAAGGACGGTTCCGCTCATAACGTTAAAACCGTATTCAGTATTTTAAAAGAAAGATTTTCGGGCTATACGCCGGAATGGGCGGAAAAAATTACCGGAATAAGCAGGAATACTATAGACGATTTCGCTAAAGATATCGGCATAACGGCAAAAAAGAGCGGCGGGAAGGTTTTGTTTATTCATGGAAACGGTCTTAACCAGTGGTTTAACAACGACCTTAACAACAGGAGCGTTTTACTTTTATTGTCCCTTCTCGGTTCTATAGGCAAGCAGGGCGGCGGTTTTGCCCATTACGTCGGCCAGGAAAAAGTCTGGCCGATGCCCGGTCTTCTTAAGCTTGCTTTCGGAGCCGGCATGCCTAAAAATTTAATCGGGCCTCTTCATCAGAGATTTCAAAACACTACGATATGGTCTTACGTCCATTCGAATATGCCCGACTTGATATCCGAAAAAGAAAGGCAGAGGCAGGAGATTCCAAAGCCAGTCAGGGATTATATTTATGAAAGCGTCAAACACTGGGAGCATGGAGATAAAACATGGCAGAGACTCTATCCTAAAGGATGCCTCGGAAACGATAAAGACGAATTCGTTTCAACCGGCAAAACGGTAAGAGACCCTAAAATGATGGTTATATGGAGGGCAAATTATCTGAATCAGGCAAAGGGTTTTAACTATGTAAAGGATAATCTCTGGAAAAAACTCGATTTTATCGTGGACATAAATTTCAGAATGGATTCGACCGCCTTAAACGCGGATATGGTTCTGCCGGCATCGAGCTTTTATGAAAAATGGGATATAAATTCGACTGATTTAACGTCCTTTATCATCCCTTTTACGCCTGCGGTGGACCCTCTGTATGAATCTAAAACCGACTGGCAGATTTGGGAGTTTCTCGCAAAAAAATTGTCCCAAAAGGCAAAAGAGGAAAATCTGAAACCCGTTCGCGATAAAGAGTTCGGGATTACGAGGGATTTCAGCAAAACTCACGAAATATATACTATGAACGGGAAACTTTCCGACGACAAAGACGCTATACAGTTTATTTTAAATAATGCGCTGACTACTAAAGGGATGACCCTTGCGGATACTATTAAGAAACCTATGAGGGTTAAGCGTTCCGGGCTGTGGACGGGGTTCGTGAAAAAGGGCGTGCCTTATACCGCTTTTACAAAGAACACCGAAGGGAAAAAGCCTTATGCGACTTTAACTAAGCGCCAGCAATACTACATAGACCAGGATTGGTTTCTGGATTTCGACGAGCAACTGCCTAAGTTTAAGCCGCCTCTCGGGGTAGATATGGAAAAATATCCCTTAAGGTTGGTTACGCCCCATCAGAGATGGTCAGTCCACTCCACATGGAGGGATGCAAAAACTATGTTAAGACTGCAGAGGTTCAGGCCGGTAGTTTATATAAGCCCTCAGGAGGCTAAAGAAAGAAATATCGCCGACAACGACCAGATAAGGGTTTACAACGAGAACGGCGAGTTTGTGGCAAGAGCGTATATAGCGGGAAAGGTGAAAAAAGGCCAGGCCATAATGTATCACGGTTGGGAAACGTATATGGATTTTAAGAAGGGCGGTTTTCAGAGCGTCTCGCCTATATTCGTAAAGCCGACCCAGCTTGTAGGAGGCTACGGACAACTTCACTTTATGCTTAATTACTGGGGGCCGACGGGGGTCAATAAGGACGACGTCGTCCAGATAGAAAAATATAACGGTACAATTTCTTAACTAAAAAGTTAAAACGAGGTAAAAATTATGGGACAATATGGAATGGTATTGGATCTTAATAAATGTCTGGGATGTCAGACCTGCGTCGTTGCCTGCAATAACTTATGGACGAAGCATGAAGGCATGCGCCATATGCACTGGAGAAACGTAGAAACAAGACCGGGACACGGTTATCCGAAAAACTGGGAAAGTTACGGAGGCGGATGGAAGCCGGATTTTAAGGGGGATAAAAGAAAACCTCCTCTCGGCGCATCCTCGCCCGGACTTAAAAAAGGCGAAATTCCGCCCGCGGATGCTTACGGAAGCGCGGCAAGATACGACTATAAAAAAGGATTATTCGAAGGGGAAATGTATAATGAAGCCGCAGGTAAAGTTACCGTTCCGCCCGAAGGAGAGCATCTTAACTGGGGCGCAAACTGGGACGAGGATGTCGGACGCGGCGAAAATCCCGACGATAATTATTATTTCTATCTTCCGAGGCTCTGCAACCACTGCACCGACCCCGCCTGCGTAGCCGCTTGTCCGCGGCACGCGGTATATAAAAGGCAGGAAGACGGCATAGTCCTTATAGACCAGGAAAGATGCAGGGGATACAGGTTTTGTATGGAGGCGTGTCCTTATAAAAAAATATATTTTAACGAGATAACGAATACCTCCCAGAAGTGCATCTTCTGTTTTCCTAGGGTCGAAAAGGGCGTAGCAAACGCCTGCGCCGCGCAGTGTCCGGGAAGGGTTATGTTCGTCGGGGCGGTTGACGATAAAAACGGCAGCATATACAGGTTGATTAATGAGTTCAAGGTCGCTTTGCCTCTGCATCCGGAATACGGAACGAATCCGAATATATATTATATTCCGCCGCTGAGCCCGTTTAAAATAAACGAAGACGGTTCGCTTTCGGACGAAAGAAAGATTCCTATGGAATATTTAGGTTCGCTGTTCGGCGGAGTCTCCAGAGTCGCTTATTCCCACAGCGTATTATTAAAAGAAATCGAAAATGTACGGAGCGGAAAAAAATCGGAACTTATGGATATGTTCGGCCTCGAACAGAGGCAGTTATTCCAGCTGATTTATTCCAAAGGCGCGGCTTTCGGAGCCGTTTACGAAAGAAAAGGATATCTGCATTTAAATAAAAAAGAGATTGCATCTATGAACAGGTATCTTTATGAAAAAACCCTTCCCGAAGCGCCGAAATGATATCGGCTTAAGGGTTTTAAATTATAAATATTAAAGGAGGTCGCTCCAGATGAAAAATAGGAAATTGTTTTTGCTTTCTTTTTTAACCGTTTTTCTCGTTTCGTTTTATATAATGTTTTTACCGAAGGAAGCCCAATGCGGGCAGATTTATGCCATAAATAACATAAATTTTGCCGGCAGGGTTTTGCCGATGTCGGCCGTATGGCGCAAGGCGGCGCAGAAAGCCGTTCCGCTCAATATAATGACGTATGCGGTAAAAAAAGCTTATTTTAAGGCCATGGTCGTCCGCGGCAGGATATATTTCAAGTTGAAATGGCGCGATTCCAGCCCCGTTTTTAAGATAAAGTCGCCGGATATGTTTGCGGACGGCGCGGCGGTAGCTTTCCCTCTCTCCCCCGTAAAAGGCTATCTCCCCCCTATATGCATGGGGGGAAGCGGCCCCAAAAACGAAGTAAATATCTGGCACTGGAGGGCAAATTTTAAGAACGGCTACGCGGAAAATCTTGTTTCCGGCGGAATGGGGACTCTGACGGTTTCCCCGGACCCGTCTTTGCGTCAAGAGGCAAAGTGGAAGAACGGCTACTGGAACGTCGAGTTTTCAAGGCCTTTAAACGATAAGAACGGCGCAATGCTTAAGCGCGGTAATGTTTATTATACGGCAGTAGGAGTCTGGGACGGGTCAGACCATGAACGCGCCATGAAAAAATCGGTGTCTTACTGGTTTCCGATTAAAATAAATTGAGGCGGTTATTTATGGAACAGTATTTTAAAGAACAAAATGACACGGCAAATTTAAGGCTGATATCGTACAATTTTTTAAGTAAAGCATTTTCATATCCTGACGACGAAACTTACTATGCAATAACGAATAGTCCGCTTAAATATCTTAAAGAAAAGGACGAACGTTTCGGATTTTTTGACGATATTCCTCCGAAAGAAAAAATGCAGATAGCATATACGTCATATTTCGACGTGGTTTATAAAAAAAACGGGTGTCATCTTAGGGAAGGCGAATATATGGAGGAAAAATCAGGCATATCTAATCTTTTGCTCGAGCTTAAGGGTTTTTATAAAAATTTCGGCTTGAATCTGCCGCCGAATGAACTGCCCGATTCGATAGCCATTGAATTTGAATTTATGTATTATTTAACGCATTTGCATTTAAAATGCATCGAAGCGGGAGAAGAAGAAAAAATATGCCGGATTCTTGATGCCCAGTCGGATTTTTTAAACCGGCATCTTCATAATTTTATAAAAAACGTAAAAGATAAGTTAAGCCGATTTTCGGAGCTAAAATTTTACGCGCGGATATCCGATTTCGCTCAGGAATTTATAGAAACCGATATGCAGATATTGAAGGACGCAAAATTTTGTAAAATTTAATGTCGTAAACTTAATTTATTTTAAAGAAGGAGGTAGTAGGTGATGTTAAAAGCAAAGTTTTTATCTATTTTTTTTATTTTAGTTTTAACGGCAACGGGGTTAATCTTAAATTTCACTTTAACCGATTCATATTCTTACAAAAATACGGCAACTTACGATGCAAGATGGGCGGGCGGGTTAAAGCCTCTCAATAAAACCAAGATAGAAAAGGCAAAAAAAATATTTTTAAATAACTGCGCATCCTGCCACGGCACTAATAGAACCGGCATTATAGGTCCGGCACTTTTACCCGAGACGCTTTCTTTCACAAAGCTTTCGATGGTCGAAGGTTTTATTAAGAACGGCTTTAAGGGAACGGCAATGCCTTCGTGGAAAGGAAAACTGAGCAGTAAAGATATCGCTTTAATAGCGCGGTATATAAAAACCGTTCCGGCGGGAAAAACTCCGGTATGGGGTATGAAACAAATTAAATCGTCCGTTAAAACTATAACTCCGGCTACGTTATATCCCGATAAACCCGTTTATAAAAACAGGCTCGGCAATATATTTTTTGTAGTCGAAAAAAACATTTCCAAGGGAGCGTTTATCGACGGAGACAACTGGACGATTATAAAACAGATACCGATAGGCTTTGCAACCCATGAAATTAAATATACCCATAACGGCGAATTCGGGTATGCTATCGCAAGAAACGGCGTTTTAGATAAAATAGATATGTATAATTTAAAAGTCGTTGCAAGCACAAAGACCTGTCTGGATTCAAGGGGCGTGGACCCTACCTATAACGGCAGATACGTTTTAACGGGCTGTTATTTGCCGTATCAGGCTGTAGTAGTATCGGGCAAAACTTTACAGCCGCTAAAAGTAATACACACTAACAACGTAACAGGTCCGAACGGCAAGCGGTTAAGCTCAAGAGTGGCGGCTACGGTGTATTCCCATAAATACGGCGTTTTTGCAATCGCCCTTAAGGATGCCGGCCAGGTATGGATTATTAAAACAAAACCGCCGTTTCCGATTATTGCCAAAATCAAAGGCGTAGGAAAGATACTTCATGACGCGTATATCGACAAAACCGGCAGATATCTGCTTGTTACCGGAATGGCGACGGGAACGATAACCGCTATAGATTTAAAAACCGATAAAATTGCATCAAAAATGTTTGTAGGAAAAGGAGCCCATGTAGGACCCGGAGCCTGCTGGAATCTTAAAAGCGGAAGAGAAGTATGCGCTACAATGCATATTTTTGCCAACGGCATGAGTATTTTTGAGATAGGCAAACCCTGGCATGTTTTAAAAACCGTCAAGACAGCGGGGCCGAGCTTATTCGAAAGAACCTATCCCGGCTACCCTTACGTATGGGCGGATAACGTCTTTGCAGGGAAAAAACACGACGAAATATACGTTATAAGCAAAAAACCTCCGTTTAAAGTGGTAAAAATTCTCGTTCCGGAAAAAGGACCCATTGCGCTTCATCCAGAATTTTCATGCAACGGGAAATACGTTATGATAAGCGAATGGGCTAAAAAAGGCGAACTTGTAATTTATAATTCGAGAACGCTTAAAAAAGTAAAGGTCATTAAAGGATTGGTCACTCCAACGGGACAGTTTAACGTAGGCGACAGGTCTTTTCACGGCTGTAGCGAAAAATAAAAAAGATTTTTGCAGTGCAGCAGCGACGTTCAACAAAAGCCTCCTCCTTCCCCCCCATGGTCGAATAAAAGGGAGGAGGCTTAATGTTATCTTCATTAACATATATAAATATAAAAGAAGGCGATTATAAATGTTAAGAATTACGGGTCTTATTAAAAAGACTTTTGAAGATATTCCCGAAAGAACTTCAACGCCCGCCGATGCAAAAATTTTAATATGGAATATCACCGGCAAATGCAATTTAACCTGCCGCCACTGCTATAACCGGTCGAATAAATTTAACGAAACGGGTTTATCTTCCGATGTTATAATTAGAACTATCCCTTCCTTAAAAAAAATGGGGATAAAATCGGTTATATTGTCCGGAGGGGAGCCGCTATTGAGGAACGATATATTCGATATCGCAAAAGCTTTAAAAAGCGAAAGCATCATGGTTTCCCTTTCGTCGAACGGCACTTTAATAAACGGCGGCAATATAAAAGCTGTTAAAGACGACTTCGATTACGTAGGAATAAGCCTTGACGGCGACGAAGAAACCCACGATAAATTCAGAGGCATAGAGGGGTCGTTTAAAAAAGCGGTTAATGCGGTTAACTTATGTATAGAAAATGGCGTTAAGGCAGGACTCAGGTTCTCGCTGACGAAATTTAATTGCGATAAATTAGATTATTTTATAGACTTAGCTTTAAAGTTTAAAGTTCCAAAAGTATATATATCGCATCTTGTATATTCGGGCAAAGGCGCATTTTATGACGATTTAGACGCCGGTCGGTATGCGGAAATTTCAAAAAAAATCGTAAATACGGCAATAGAACTGATAGAAAAAGGCGAAAAATTAGATATAGTAACCGGCAACAGCGAAGAAGAGGCGGTAATTTTGTTAGGCGTATTCGAAGACAAGTATCCTAATTTAAAAGATAAATTGTATAAAAAATTGGCGCGCTGGGGCGGAAATCAGGCGGGAGTCAGGCTTATCAATATCGATTATGAGGGTTTTATCAAACCCGACCCGTTTTACGAGTACAGGGCGGGCAATATTAAATATGACGATATAAGCGAAATTTATATTCATGACCAGCTGTTTGCAAAACTTAGAGACAGAAAAAGGTTTTTAAAAGGGCGGTGCGCTTCCTGCGGATATCTCGATATCTGCAACGGAGGCTCGAGGGCAAGAGCATACGGTATTTACAACGATTATTTTGCCGAAGACCCGTCGTGCTATGTTAAAAATTAAAAAATGCAGGTCATAGCCTCTTCGGAAGAGCTTGCGAGAATGGCTTTGGATTTGTCCAATATGGTAAGGATGTTTAAGACGGCGTAAAGTTTTATGATAAAATTGGTTATAATAATAACGGCGGCGGTTTTTTTTGCTTTTTTTACGCTGTTTTCTTCCCATGTAAATGCCGGCGGCGGAATCGTCTTTAAACATAAGCATAACGATAGACCCGTAAACGTAAAAAATCTTACGGCGGTCGCCTGCGACGGAACGGGGAAGGTCTGGATAATGAGAAGGTCGAAAATATTAAACAAGTTTAGTTTCGGCAATATTCGCGGAGGCTTGAAATATTCTCCTTCGGGAAGATATTTATATCTTTCGTCAACCGCCGGTTATGTAGGCAAGTATGATTTTTATGGCAAAAAATTGTCTTACAAAATTAGAGCATGCCGTTATTTAAGAAATATTTCTCTTTCCGAAGGCGGCAGGTACGTCTTAGCCGCCTGCCGCCTGCCGGAGTCTATCGTCGTGTTAAGTTCTAAGAATCTTAAACCGGTAAAGATAATACCGTTAAAACACCGGATAAGCGCAATATACGGATTATTCGGAAATAACGAAGCAGTATTTTCTTTTATGCATAAGCCCGTTATCGGCATACTGAATACCGATACGTTAAAAGCGTCTTATTATAAAACCCCCATTCCTTTTCGTGATTTTTTCGTCGATCCTTTAGGCGAATATGCAGTCGGGACTTTCTTTAAAAACGCCGGCCTTAACGTTTTCGACTTCAAAACCCATAAAATTGTATATTCCCATAAACCGGAAGACGTACACCATCCTGCCGAAGCGGCATTCTGGTTCCATAAAGGCAGATTTTATTTTGCCATGGCCGACCTGACGAAGCCGTATGTTTCGGTATGGCGCATGTACGATTGGAAATTCATTAGAAATATATATACGGGAGGCTCCGGGTTTTTCGTAAAAACCGAACCTTATACGAAATATCTCTGGGCAAATAACGGCTCAGGCGGTTTAGTCCTTATAAATAAGGATAATTTTAAAATTAAAAAGCTCGCCTTAAAAAAGGGCGGCCATGCAATAGATACACAGTTTTCGGGAAACGAAAAGCTTGCATATGTTAGCGATTACGGAAAAGAAGGAGAAATTGCGGTTATAAATACGAACTCTTTAAAAATAATTAAGAATATACCGGCTGACGGCGCCGAGGGAGAATATAATTATGTGAACTCTCAAAGAAAAAACAAAGCCGCTCTCCTCGGAGAAGAGGTTTATTTTACCTACTGCTGGGGGTGTCATAATCCTACGCTGGAATCGATAGGCCCCTCTTTTTCATATATAGCCGGACGTTTAACCGACGATGAAATCAAAGCCCAGATTGCCGACCCGAAAGAAGTTTCCAAACTTCTCGGATATAAATCTAACGCTATGCCGGCGTTTAAGCTGAATAAAGAGGAATTAAGGGCGCTTACAGTATTTATACGCGATTCGGGAAACAGGAATTTCTGGAGGAACGGAAACTGAATTAGAAATTATAATATAAATAAAAAAAATAAAATGAATAAAAGGGCGATTAAAATGGCTTCATTTGGAAATATAATGAGAAAATTACTCACCGTACTTGTTTTTTTTGTTTTTATTCCATCCAAAAACGTTTTTGCCGCTAAGTATTACGTAGTAGAAAGGGCGGGCGGCTCTTTAGGCATTATATCGCATAACGGATTGACGGGCAGGATAAACCGTATAGGAAACGGAACGCACGTCATAGTATATTTCGGAAATCATTACGGTTACGCCTTGAGCAGGAACGGATATTTATCCAAAATAGACCCTGAAACCGATAAAATCATACTGCAAAAAAGGGTATCCGGCGATACGGTCGATTTCTGCCTTTCGAAAGACCTTATAGCCGTTGCAGGCTATAAGCCCCAAGACGTCGTAATATTAAATAAAAACTTTAAAGTACTCCATACGATAAAGACGGGTTCGAGAAATATCGGCGCAGAGTTTTATAAAAACTACCTCATATTCGAGCTTATGGATAAAGACCGGATATGGATAGTTAATACGAATAATTTTAAAGTCGTAAAAAAAATAAAGCATATAGGGCATTTTCCCATAGACGCGCTCGTTTCCGGCAACGATTATATCGCCGCTTTTCTCATAGGCCAAAAGTTCGGGGTATTAAACCTGAAAACCTTTAAATACCATATCGTAAACTACGGCAAAAAAGAAAGTTTTCCTCATCAGATACCCCATTACGGCATTTATTCCGTATATAACGGAACGGCTTATATTCCCGCTGCCGGAGAAAAGAAGATAGTCGAAGTGAATTTAAAGACAGAAAAAGAAACAGGTTCGGTTAGTCTTATCGGATATCCTATTTTTATAATATTTTCTCCGAACCGCAAAACCTTAGCCGTTAATTACAGCGGTAAAGCGCATGATTATTTAACGCTTATAGATGTAAAAAATATGAAGGTTATAAAAAACATAAAAGCCGGAAGAAGAATTATGTTTATGGCCTATTCGGGAAACGGAAAGTTGATTTACGCATCGGATTATTTCGGCAATTCCGTAAACGTCTTTAACGTCCTTACGGGAAAAGAGGTTGCCGCAATTCCTGTTCCGAGCCCTTCGGGGATATTCAGGGTGCCGGCGCCCTAATCTTGCATAAATAAATTTCCTTATATATAGTTACTTTTTTGATTGAAAAATTTTTTATTTTATGGTAGTATTAATTCATACCATGTGATATGAAATGTTAGCAAAAATAAATCGGATATTTTTAAGTAAATAGACAAAAATGGGCACATACATAAAAAAAACAATATCATTACCGCCGGATATTGTCGGAGATATAGAAACGATAGCAAAGGAAGAAGGTAAGAGCTTGAGCGCCGTTATACAAGATGCCTTAAGGATTGCCAGAAGGGAAAGGCTTAAAAAAGAATTTTTCGGTATTCAGGACTATTGGAGCAAAAAAGCGAAAGAAAAAGGTATTCTGACCGATGACGACCTTAAGAGATATCTCAAGCAATGAGAGTGGTGATTGATACAAACATATTTATATCCGCTTTTATTTTCCCAAATAGCCAGGCCGAAAAAGCCCTTATTAAAATAATTAACGATAGCGACTTGTTAATTATTTCCAAAGAGATAATAGACGAAATATTATCGGTGCTTGCTTCAAAATTTAGCCGCGAAAAAGAAGAATTAAGCCGTTTGGCAGTTTATATTTCAGAAATAGCCCATATTGTTTACCCGCAAATAAAGATTAACGTTTTATCGGATGAACCTGATAACAGGATTATCGAATGCGCAATAAGCGGCAACGCAGAATTTGTCGTCACTGGCGACAAAAAAATGCTTGCGCTGAAAGAGTACGGACGAATAAAAATTATCAGCTTAAAAAATTATCTTGATTTGTAAAAACGGTTTCATTTAGTTGTATAAATAAATCTCGTTATGTATAATTATCTTATGAAGAAGGCAATAAGAAATAACGAAAATAAATCGCCTCAAAATCCTGAACGCAAGAAGTCCGTGAAATTAACTCAGAAAGAAAGGGTGCTTGAATTAGTTAAAAGCGGTAAATCGGATAACGTAGCCGGAATAAGCGGCATTTTGAATATCTCTAAAATGAGCGTTTACCGGTATGTCCGCGCATTGATTCAGGAAAAAAAGATTTCCAAGACCTTCAATAAACTTTATCCTTATTCCGATGCACGTTCCGGCTTAGAAAGCGGTATTGCCGGAGAAAACAGCGCTATACCGGCCTCAGCCGTGAGCAAATGCGGCATATGCTCTAAACAGATTACGGACGAACGGCTTAAGATTACGGTTATATACAAAGACGGCGGAAAACAGGATTTTTGCTGTGCCCATTGCGCCGTTATGGCGGCGGTCCATACGATTTCCGACCTGAATTCCGTTAGTTCTATAATGGGGCGCGATTTTATATACGGTAACCCTTTAGACTTAAGAAACGCTTTCCTATTGCTTAAAACTGAAGTTATCCCCTGCTGTTCCCCGCCTATCCTCGTTTTTGCGAGAAAGGACGATGCCGAAAAATTCAAAAAAGGATTCGGCGGAGAAATAAGGTCTTTCGACGAGATAATATCGCATATGAAATTTTAATTTGCGTTAATTCACGTTAAGCTCGTTGGAAAATCGCAGAAGTTTTCCTCCGCCGTTAAAAAGAATATAATCTATTTTCCATAAGCCCCCCATAGTAAAATATATATATGTTGTATATTTTCCGGGTACGCCGCTTACGGAATGAATCGTTGCGATATTTTTCCCCATATACATTCCCGGCATAGAAAGAGAAATTTTCCCCCTGAAATTTTTTACGGGTTTTCCATTTTTTGCAATAAACAGCGTGAATTTCAGTTTATTAAATTTAACGGGACCTGGAGCAATAATCGTTTTAAACGTATATCCAGACGAATGTTCGATGCGGTAAAAAGGTTTAAGCGCGTAAGAGTCTGCGGCGGTTAGAAGTGCGGATAAAACAAATAAAAAAAATAAGATTAATCTAAAAAACACTGGATTCCTGCTTTTGCAGGAATGACAAAAAGTAAGATGCATAACTAATACCTCCTTGAAATAATATATCTAAATCATAAGTATATTGTTGACTAAATATGAATGTCCAAAATTTATAAAATTTCCGAAGGACAGCGCCCGCAGTATGAACAGCACGCCGACGGCAAGAACTATTATGGATGCAAAAGACGCAAGCCATGTCCTTGAATTTGAATTTTTAAATTTATTATAAAGCCTTCCCGATAATAGCGCAAAAGCGTTTAAAGGAATTGCCGTGCCGACGGCAAAAACGACCATAACGAGCGTCCCGTAAAATGCGGACATCGTTCCAGCCGCCGTTATAGCTATGGTGAGAGACAGCATGCACGGCAGAAAACCCGTCATAATCCCGAAAATAAAACGGGAGAGCAGGATATGCTTTTTTGATTGGGAATTTATCATTTTTAAATACAGAGGCGAAAATACTGCCATTAATTTTTCTGGATGAAAATTTAATTTAATAAACGGGGCAAAACTGAGCGCCATAAGCATTAAGGTCAGCCCGATTAATATTTCGAATATGCCTCTGAATACGGACGTCTTTGTCATCAATAATATAAAAGACCCGCTTGCTCCCGCGATAAAGCCGGTTATCCCGTATCCGGTAATTCTTCCGAAAGTGAATAAAAAATTAGATAAAAAAAGGTAAGCTTTTTTTTCTGTTTTAGTAAGCCTGTTTTTATCTATAAATTCCGTATCTTTGGAAGAGTAGCCGAAAACCAAAGGCCCGCACATAAAATAGCAATGGGCGACCCCGCCTATGAGACCGGTAATAAAAACGCTTAAAATTATAATTAACATAATTTATATTATAACAATTTTAAAAATTTATTTTTACTTAGAACGCGAATGCGATTCCGGTTCCGAACATATCGTTTTCGGGCTGGTTTGTCAGAAGATAAACGGCGTAAAGATAAGAATTATAAGCTATATTGTATGTAGCCGACAGCGTCAAAGCCCAGTCCGCACCTTCGTTCATTATGCCGGAATTATCGGCGTAATAGCCGCTCTGATATAATTCGCTCCCGTAGTTTTCAAGCATATTGGCGGAGTTATAGGCATACTGCGTAGTTGACATTGAATTATAATCAAAATTGTACGCTTCCTGAAGCTCTTTGTTATCCCACCTATATACCGAATATTCCGCCATCAGCATAAGCCCCGTGTACATATTGTTCATAAAAGACGCCATTCCGTAAATATCGATAGCACTGTAGCCGTTGGAAGAATTTGTATTGCCGTAAGACGTATAACCGGCAGAGCACGCACCGCCGGCATTGTCTCCCGCAAAGCCGTTCATCTGTTTTCCGTTCGGCATGGTCATCCATACCGAAGTATTATTTTGAGGGAGACAAAGCTGCTGCGCGGGAAGGGACGGATTTCCGTAAGGATGAAAATCTTCCTGGTGGGAGACCGTCATTCCGATTTCGCTCATATAATCCGGAAAGGCGTAATCTATATCGAAGCCGTTAACTATTACGGGATTTATCCATACGGTCGGGGCGCCCTGCATAGATTTTCCGCTACCCGCTAAAATCCAGTTAGGAGAACCGCTTACCGGTTCGGAAACATCGGCCCCGTAATAGCCGAACTCAAGCTGTCCTCCGTTTTTTAACTGAAGATATTCTTTTAAGGAATAGGAGTAAGCCGTAGCATTGGAGATGACGGACGAAGAAGACTGCATGCCGGACATATTCATTCCCGATGAGCCTGCGCCCTGGTCGTTCGTTACGGTAATTTTATACCATAAATTGTATCCCGGCGTTCCGTATAATTCAAATCCTGGACTAACATGATTAATCAGTTTTCCACCCTCGGTATCGAAGCCTATATTCAGCCCTTGAGCGTTCATATCGGAGTATGACGGAAGAAACATAGGCATCTGCCTGTAAAAATAAGGACCTGCAGTGTTAGGCTCGCCGATTTTTAAATTTAATAAATGCGGTTTGACCCCCCATCCCCATCCTAAATCGTTTAAGGATGCCCAAGTCTGCGCGTTGGTAAACGGAACGCCCGTCCCTATGTTATTCATGACGAAGTAGGATAAAGAATCCGTAAACGGGTTGTATAATTTGAAAGTTCCACCTGAGTCTATCATGCTTGCAACGTTAAAATTATCCGTATTGTTATCGGACGACATTACCATTCCGACGTTTTTAGGCAAAATGTTTTCGTTAGTTGCGTGCGTGTATTGAATCCACGTCGCCACCGAAAGAGGAACCGGCCATGGATTGGGGAGAGACAGCCCTTCGGTAATCTGCGTAGAGTCTGCGGACGTTCCGGTCGTGTTGGGCAGCCTGAAGCCGTTCCGCCAGAACGCTCTTCCGAAAGGATTAAGGTTGGGAAAAACGGTATGGCAGACGGCGCACGCAAAATGGTATTTTTCTGCAAAAGGCGGAATCGCGCGGCTTTTTTTCGGAAATAAAGCAACAGATAAAAATAATACGGAAAAGATTAAAAAATAAAAGAGAACGTTTTTTTTCATAAGAAACCTCTTGTCCTGTTAAAGCGGTTAATTATTATTTAAAAACCTCTCCTTTTTAAAGGAGAGGCGGAAGAAGGAGTTTTTACAGTCAATTTTACAAGCATATTAGAGAGGTATATTTGTTAACATTAATGTTAATATATATGTTAAATTAACTGTTAAATTACAATTTATAAAATTAATTAAGGCTTGTCAAGTCTTTTTTTAAATATTTAAAAATTAGAACAATTAGAATAAATTGACAATTTTAGATTTAGGGATAGAATTAAAATAGGATAAAGAAATTGTTAATTTTTTCTTGACATATAATATATGTATATATATAATCATATATATAATTATTACTATTGAGATATATTTAGTCTTTAATAATGATTATCGTTCATAATTGCTAATAATTTTTAGAACTTTCGCCGTATGTTTTATTTTTTGTATTTAATTAACTTAACTTAATTTTAATTATTTCTATCTAATTTCACGGGGGTGTTTTATGGATAGTCTGGCTTTATTTCTTGCGCGGTTCCAGTTTGGAATGACTGCCTTTTTTCATTTTCTTTACCCTCCCTTGACGATAGGTCTGGGTACCCTTCTTGTTATAACCGAAGGAGTTTACGTTTTTTCTAAAAATCAGGAGTACTTAAGAATTACCCGTTTTTTTGCAAAATTATTCGCTATTAACTTTGTCGTAGGCGTTGCAACCGGAATCGTTATGGAGTTTCAGTTCGGAACGAACTGGTCGCAGTATTCTTCCTACGTCGGCGCGATATTCGGGGCGCCGCTCGCCATCGAAGGGCTTTTCGCCTTTTTTATGGAGTCTATTTTCGTAGGCGTTATGCTTCTGGGCTGGAACAGGCTTTCGGCTAAAGCGCACTGGGTATCTACGATATTCGTAGCCCTCG
>JAJYHI010000034.1 GCA_021784835.1 bacterium | reverse complement strand
ATCCGCAACGACATAGGAAGTCCGAGCCCCGAACCGGCGTTTTTAGTAGTAAAAAACGGTTTAAATATATTTTCCATATTTTCTTTAGCTATAGGCTGTCCGTTGTTTTCTATATGAATGTTTAAATCTCCGTTTTTAACCATGGTTCTTATTTTTATAACCTTATTTTTAAATTCCACTGCCGCAGAAGAATTTGCGGCGCATGTTGCGTCGATAGCATTCACTATTAAATTGAGTATAACCTGTTTTAACAATTCCGGGTCTCCGTTTATAATCGGAATATTGCTATCTAAATCTTTAATCAGTTTTATATTAAAATTTGACAGTTCAAATTTAGATATGCTAAGGGAATCGTTTATAAGTTTATTTATATCTAAAGGCGTTAATTCTGGGCTTCTCTGGCGGGAAAAACTCAAAAAATCTACCGTCATGCGGTTTAGCCTGTTAACCTCATTATTAATTATGCCTGCGAACTCCTCGACAATTTTATTTTTTGTTTCATGGGCGATGTAATTATTGGCGGAGGAAATAATATATATGGCATTTTTTATTTCATGGGCGATGTTTGCAGACATTTCCCCCATGATAGCCATACAGTTTAATTCATTTTTCTCTTTATTTATAGAATCGATTCTTTTCATATAATCCTCTATCGCATAAGCCATTGAGTTAATTGCGTTTATAACGCTTCCGATTTCATCGTTAAATTTGCTTTTAAAATTTATTTTATAATTTCCACTTTTTATTTCTTCTATATTTTTTTTTATCTCGGATAAAGGTTTCGTCAAAAAAACCGTTATCATATAAAACATAAAAAGTCCTATAGCGATAAATCCGGCGGCAATTACGAGAAATCTTATGCCGACCCAAAAAACACGGACTTTTACGCCGTTTAATTCTTTTTTTAAATTAAATTTTACGGCAAGCGTTCCTAAATTTTTTCCGTTATAATTCAGGTGTTTTAATAATAATCCGCTGCCCCTTTTATCAGCGTTATTATTATCGTGCGAATCAAATTTATTACCGGAAAAATAATTACCGGAGCTTATTACATAATCCCCTTTTGCGTCATATAAGATTAATCCTTCTATTTTACCTTCTATCTTGCGATGCTTAATAATATCGCTTAAATAATTTTTAATAAATTCTGCCTTTTTCGTATATAAGGGATATTTTAAGGAGGAAGCTATAACTTCGGCTAATCTTTCATTTTTAAACGAATTTCTATAGTAAAGAGTTTTATATATAGTCCAGAGAAAAATACCGTCGCTTATAAAAATAGTAAAGAAAAAAATAATAAAAGCGCTGGATAGTATTTTCCACTTGATACTTAAATTTTTAATAAAATTAAACATCATAATAAACAATGACCGGCCTCGCGTTCCTTCAAAAATATATTTGGTCGTCTTACTCGATATTTCATATTACGGCAGGATACTTTTGCATATTGCATTCGCAACTGCAATATACACAGTTATCGAATACGTCGTAAAGCGGATGTTGGCATAAGAATAAAGGTACAGGAGAATCTAGATGCTTTTATATTTATAGCGCCTGTAAATTATAACGGCTATTGAAATTATTACGGCGAACATGCTAAGCACCTGCGAAACCCTGATGCTGTTTCCGAGCCATAAGCTGTCTATTCTCGTTCCCTCGGTAAAAAATCTCGTGATTCCGTACCATATTAAATAGCCTATCAAGATTTTACCGGCAACTTTCGGTTTTTTTCTCGAAAGCCACATTAAAAAAACGAATCCGAAAAAATCCGGTACCGATTCAAAAAAGAACGAAGGTTCGAAATGAGAATACATAGTAAGGTTTTCGGGGTGGGCGGTCTGGAAAGGATATCCCCATAAGCCGAATATCAGATGCTTGGGGGTATAAGCGTTTACCGGACGCAGCCCTTTTGCGATAGGCAGTCCCCACTTTACCGGATAGCCGAAAGCCTGCTGGTCTATAAAATTACCCCATCTTCCTATAGCCTGCCCCAAAAGAAGGCTCGGCGCAAGCATGTCTATATAGAGCCAGATGTTAAGTTTTTTTATGCGCGTATATAAGTAAAGCGTCAGGAGTCCGCCGATTTCCCCGCCGTATATAGCCAGTCCGCCCTGCCAAATATAAAAAATGCTTAACGGATTATTAGCGTAGTATCCCCATGCGAATATTACATAATAAAGGCGGGCAAATATAATCGAAACCGGTATGGCAAAAACCATAATGTTGATTATATTTTCGGGGTCTTCTCCCCATGATTTTGCCCTGAAATAAGCAATGGCTATGCCTACGACAAAACCTATTCCGATTAATATCCCGTACCAATGAACGGGAAGGCTCCCTAAAAAAACAACGGGATTAGGGGCGTACCAGTTATTAAAATTAAGCATAACTTATTTTTTTATTTTTATTTCTTTTTATTTAACGGCTTTCGCAAAAGCGTAGGTTCTTTCGAAGTACTCGTCGTTTAAACTGTTAATAGTAACTTTCCCCGCGCCGGAATTTTCCTGAATAAATTTACCGTGTCCGATATAAATTCCGACATGCGAAATATAAGATGCGTATGTTCTGAAAAATAAAAGGTCTCCGGGCTTAAGTTTGTCCTTCGGAACGTACGTGCCCAATCTCGCCTGCTCCGCCGCCGTCCTTGGAAGGCGTATGCCTAATTTTAAAAAAACGTGCTGGACTAAGCCGGAACAATCCATTCCTGAATCGTTCGTTCCGCCCCACACATACGGAACGCCCTTGTATCTGTATGCCACATGTACAATTTTATTTCCTAAACTGAATTTGCCTGCTGCCTTATTTTTAACTTTACAGTTATTGTGGTTTAAAACCTTAAACGTCGACGCGTTATAATTATTGCCGGCATAATAATTATATTTTTCGCCGGCGGCGTTATTTTGAGCTGTTTTATATGTTTTATAGCTTTCCGGCACCGTAAGAACCGCACCCTGTCTTATAACGTTGGAATAAAGATGGTTTAACCTTCTTAATTCGGCGATAGAAGTTCCGTATTTCTGGGCTATTAACGAAAGGGTGTCTCCAAACTGGACGGTATAGCGTCCGAACGAAGGAGCCGGATGATACGGGCGGTAAGAGCCCGCGCCGGATGACGAAGGAACTTTTAATCTTTCGCCGGGATATATGACGTAGTTATGAAGGCCGTTTAAGGACATTATAGACGCTACGGTGGTGTTATGTGCGTTTGCTATCTGTCCGAGCGTAGCCCCGGGACGGACGGTAACATATGAAACGGCGGAGACGGCTGAATTTTCTAGAGGCACCGTAAGAACCGCACCCTGTCTTATAACGTTGGAATAAAGATGGTTTAACCTTCTTAATTCGGCGATAGAAGTTCCGTATTTCTGGGCTATTAACGAAAGGGTGTCTCCAAACTGGACGGTATAGCGTCCGAACGAAGGAGCCGGATGATACGGGCGGTAAGAGCCCGCGCCGGATGACGAAGGAACTTTTAATCTTTCGCCGGGATATATGACGTAGTTATGAAGGCCGTTTAAGGACATTATAGACGCTACGGTGGTGTTATGTGCGTTTGCTATCTGTCCGAGCGTAGCCCCGGGACGGACGGTAACGACGTTAACGTATGAATAGGCATTAGAAATTAAAATAAAAAGTATTGTAAAAAATACCGGCAAAACCAATACTCTTTTCATACGGATTTCCCCCTGCTTTCAAACCGTTAAACTGTTTATACGCCGTATATATCGGATATCAATATATTAATAGTAAAGTATATTACTACAACATATTAATTTATGTCAAGAGATATCGGCATAATTTTATTTTTTATTTATTTTGTTTAAATTTATAAAATTTTTACGCTGCAGGATTTGTTCCCGCACTGGAAAACCAGCGGCTTTTTTACCCTGCCGAATTCGGCGGCGGCGTTTCTAATCTCCTCCAGAATCAACGCGTCTCCTTTTTCAAACCCTTCAAAACCGGAATAACTTTCTGTCAAATCCTTATTATTCATATCGACGAATAAATTAAACGCATTCAAACCCGCCTTTAATTTATCGCCGCCGCTAAACTTGCCCGGAATATCGAAAAAATCGGCGACGGCTTTATCGCCGTATCTGCCCGCGATAATATTGACGTCCATCCCGGACGCATAATCTATAAGGCTTATTAAATAAGCGGATGCGTTATGTTTTAGCATATTTGCTTCGTTTATAAAATATTCGAAAGATTTTAATATTATGTTTTTAAACTGAACTTCTCCGGTAAGCATATAAAGTTTAGACATGGCGGACAATATGGATGCGTTTTGCGAATAGCCGCCGTAATCCGCAATATTTTTTTCCTTGTGGCTCAAAAAACCTATTTTAGAACTTTTTGTCGTATGCTTTATATCAAAAAAACCGCCCTTTTCGCCGTCGTAAAAATTTTTGATAACGTATTCCGCTATTTTTTTCGCATAAACAAAATATACGGGTTTCGATGTGGTTTCGAACAATCCTATCAAAGCAAGAATAATATACGCGTTATCGTCTAAAACGGAACCTCCGGGTTCGCCGGTAAATCTCCCTATATCCCCGTTTTTATCGAAAACGTCTAAAAAGATTTTGATAG
>JAJYHI010000093.1 GCA_021784835.1 bacterium | reverse complement strand
GCAAAGGGGGTGGTGAAAGTTGATTGCAATTAGAGCAGATTAGATATTTTTAAAGTAAATAATAATAAACTGGATATTATGACAAATTAAAAGTTAAATTCAATAGACAAATTAAAAGTTGACAACAGCGAATTCATAAGCCTTAATCCTGCATTAGAATTTTTATTTTCCGGATGAGCCGCCGGAATATGGGCGGCTTTAAACCGCACCCGCCTGCCCTGCGACGCTAAATGCCGTTTACTATAGCCTGTTTAATCCTTCTTATTTGGAGCAGATTTTTAATTTTATTTCCATAGTCGTTTTTTACGTAAAAAGTGTCGAAAGCTTTATTTCCCTGCGTCGTTATTTTAGAAGCGAATATATTTATATTAAACCCGTTAAACATCCTTCCGATGTCGTATAACAGTCCTTTTCTGTCTAAAGCTTGAATTTCTATAACGGTAAACTCGTCGCTTATATTATTATAAATTTCGGCGGAATTTGAAACTCGCGGACCGCTTTTTTTATACAGGCTTTCACTCTTTATTTTATCCTTAAACATATCGGCTAATGAAATATTCCCGTTAAATACGTTAAAAAAAGTCTTCCTTAACTTATGCCAGTCTATATCTCCGTCAACTTTTTTATATGTATGATTCACAAAAAACGTATCGATAAATCTGCCGTCTTTACGGGTATTTATATCCGCGCTCATTATATTGAAATCGAAATAAGAAAGCACTCCGGTTATATCGGAAAATATAGTTTTTTTGTCTTCCCCGCATATCGTTATTTCATAATAGTCTTCTTCGATATGAGGTTTTGCTACGAAATTAAATCTGCGTTCTGCAGAAATTTTTGAAAATAATTTTAAATGGAGCAATATATTTTCTGGACTTTCCCTCGTCAAATATTTGTTTGGAGAATAAAATTCATTAACGAAACCGGCGATAAATCCTTTTAAATCGTCTTTCCTCTTAAGAAAATTAAAGCCTTTAATATTTTTTAATCTTTCCGCAAGTTCATAAATATTGTTTATATAATACATATCGTTCTTAAAATACTCTCCGGTATTCTTCAAAAAAGATAGCGTCCTGCCGTACAGCTCTAGTAAAAGCATCTTCCTCCACGAATTAAATCTTGTTTTGGATACGGCCATAGAATCGCAAATGCTGACAATAAAAAGAAGTTTCAGGCGTCTTACGTCCTTAATAGTGCCGGCAATGGCTTTAATCGTCGCAGGGTCGTGGATATCCCTTCTTTCGGATGTCAGCGGAAGAAGAAAGTGGTTCAATATCAAAAATCCTATGCAATTTTGGCTCTCCTCGCTTAATCCAAGCCTCTTTGCAACTTTAACGGCGATTTTAGAACCAATAGATTCATGATGCGCGGAATAGCCCTTCCCGACGTCGTGAAGCAAAAGCGAGAAATTTAGGATAAACAAATCGTCAGCGTTTAAATCTTTAAATATTTCCTTTGAATCTCCGCCGATGTTTAATTTAGCGGTATTTTCCAGATAATGAATGCCGTTAAGCGAATGCGCGTCGACCGTATAAACATGATATACGTCGTTGGTAGAAAGCGAATCTATTTTTTCAAATTCCGGAATCAACGCGCTTAATAATTTTGTTTCATGCATAAGAAGCAAAGTTTGATAAACTCTTTTTTTATTTTTCAAAAGGCTTATAAAAAAGTCTTTTGCAAAATCGTTGTTTTTAATGGATTTTCTATATTTTTCTCCGCCTATTTTTAAAAGGTTTATTGATTCTATGTCCAGCTTGCGGCCCGTTGATTGGTAAATATGAAGAAGATTAAAAATATTTTTCGCGTCGGACAAAAAAAATTCCCTGTCTTTTAAAACGACCAGTCCGTTTTCCAAATATAAATTTTCTCCTATATTAACGCCGTTTTCCCCTGCGTTATCGTTTGCGCCGGCAGTGCCCCCGCGCTTGGATTTCCTTATTAAAATTTTAGGCTTTATAAAAAGATTTATTATAAGCTTCGATATTATATGTATATTTTTGGCGTTCAAATAGTAATCGTGCATAAAATATTCTATTTTATTTAAAAATTTGCCGTCTTTGTAATAAAATGCCTTGGCTATGTTTTCCTGAATATCGAACGTAAGCCTGTCCGTTTTCTTTTGGGTTAGCAGATGCATCATAACCCTTACCTTCAATATAAACTTTTTTCCGTTATAAAGGTCTTTAATATCTTCCTTCCTGAGCGAACTGTCCAATCCCATATGCTTCAAAGTTGCCATTATCGAATCTTCTTCGTTTGTTTTTGCAACGCCGCCCGATAGATATTCAAAATTTCTTTTTGCGATATAATAAATCCATTCGCAATATGAGTAATCCCTTAAGCCGCCTATGCCTTCTTTTACGTCGGGTTCAAGAAGAAATATGTCGTTATCGGCCATAACGTTGATAAGCCGTCTTCTTCTTAAATTTTTCATAAGTTCCACTAAAAAAATTGATTTTGCGTCTATTTTTTTAAACTCGTTTTTAAAATTATCGTATAAATCCTTATTGCCGATTATATATCTTGCGCCGAAAAACGACGTAAAAGTCTTTAAATCTTCTTTCAAAAGTTTAACGGCCTCGGAAACCGTCATTACTATCTGCGCAAGGTCAACTCCCGAGTCCCAAAATAAGTAAAAAAAATCTTTAAGGCTTTTTGCAGCGGCTTCGGGATGCAGACCCTCTTTTGTGATTATCATTATATCTATATCGGAATACGGACAAAGTTCAAGTTTGGAATAGCTGCCGCCCGCCATAACGCAAAAATCGCCTCCTCCGCCAATTTCCGAAAACACCTCTATAATTACGGAATCGTAAAATATGGAAATTTCTTTTGTCGTATGAAAGGAATCGAAATTTAGAAGGTCGTCCCTTAAGGCTTTATATTTCGATTTAATTCTTTCTTTTAAATCCTTTGGCGTCAAACCGCAATCCTCTTTCTTATAGGAACGAACGGTTCATTCTTCAAACCGTTACAGCCGCTTTATTCTCTTTTTTATATACAACTGCTTTATTTATCGAGTTTTTTATGCGCCGGCTTATCCGTTAGCGTTGTTTCTGGGATGAAACTTGATATGCTGTTCTTTTAAATGGGTTATATCCGTGTGAGTATAAATTTCCGTGGTTGATATGCTGGAATGGCCGAGCATCTGCTGAATCGACCTTAAGTCTGCCCCTCCCTCCAGAAGATGAGTCGCAAATGTATGCCTTAGCATATGAGGGGTTATATTTTTATCTAATTTCGCAAGAACCGCGGCTCTTTTAATTATCTTCCATAAGCCCTGCCTTGTAAAAGGTAGGCCTCTCAACGTAATAAATAAGTATCCTTTGACGGATTTAATTTTATCTAACTTTTGCCTTGCCTGCAGATACAGCTTTAAGATATCTTTAAAATGAATGCCGAACGGCACTATTCTTTCCTTTGAGCCTTTGCCCCTAACTCTTATGAAATTCATATCGAAATTAAAATTTTCGAGTTTTATATCCGCAAGCTCCGAAATTCTTAAACCGCTTGAATACAAAAGCTCCAATATCGCTTTATTTCTGATATTTTCGAAATCTGCCCCGCCTTTGCCATGTTTTTTAAAATCGACCGATAAGATTCTTTTAATCTCTTCCTTCGTTAAAAAATCCGGTAATTTTTTTGCCACGAAAGGATATTCTATATCTCTGAATGGAAATTCGCTTATTATTCTGCGTTTGAATAAAAACTTATAAAATCCCTTAACGGACGAATAAAATCTTGCCCTTGTCTTTCCGTTTAGTCCATCTTCAGCCAGATAACCCAAAAAATCTTGAAAAAACATGGGCGGCAAAGTTTTAAAATCGGCTTTTTCGACAGCCGCATATTTATAAAATTTCATTAAGTCCAAGTAATAAGAAGAAACCGTATTAATGCTTAAACCTCTTTCTATTTTCAAAAATGAAATATATTCCTCTATTAAACTCTCGCATTCGTCTTTTTTCAAATGAGCCGTTTTCGATATGCCGTTTTTTTCTTTCATTCCGTTATTTAAGTATTTTATTTAAAAAATTATATATATATCCGAAATCCAGCATTTTAAATTCAAATCGGCCTATTTCTTTAATCAAAACAAATTTAATGGATTTATCGTCAACTTTTTTATCTGATTTCATTGCGTTTATAAACTGTTCCGGAGTAAATGCGGGAATTTCGGCCGGCAGTCCGGAGTTTTCGATTATCGTTTTGACCCTGTTTACCGATTCATCGCTCGACGCGCCTAACTCTTTTGAAATCATCGCGGCAAAAACCATTCCTATCGCAACCGCCTCGCCGTGTTTTATATTTTCGTAATTATACAAAGTTTCGACAGCATGCCCAAGGCTGTGGCCGAAATTTAAAACCGACCGGAGGCCGGCTTCTTTCTCGTCTTTATTTACTACGCCGGCTTTTATCAGGCATGACTTTTCTATTATATGCGCAAGGCTGTTTTTATCGTAAGACAATATGGATTTGTAATTATGTTCGAGATAAGAAAAAAAATTCTTGTCCAGCACGGCGCCGTATTTGATAACTTCTGAAAACCCGTTTGCAAGCTCTCTTTTATCTAAACTATTAAGAAAATCTGCGTCTATTAGAACGGCTTTTGGCTGATAGAAAGCCCCTATAAGGTTTTTACCGCCGGCATGGTCTATGCCCGTCTTTCCGCCCACGCTCGAATCGACGTCGGCAAGCAGTGTAGTCGGAATCTGTATAAAATTTATGCCCCTTAAATACGTAGCGGCCGCATATCCGGCTATGTCGCCCACGACGCCGCCCCCAAAAGCGATTATAAAATCTGACCTTTCAACCCTTTTTTCTACTAATCCGTCGTAAAGGTAGGAAAGATATTTTAGGCTTTTGGTCGTTTCGCCGTCCGGCAGCGTAAAAAAAACTGTATTAACGCCTGCGCCTTCCAAAAAATCCCTAAGAACGGAACCGTAAAGTCTTTCGACGGTTCCGCAAGTAATAACGAATGCGCGGCCGCGGTCTTTTATGCCGGAAGACTTTAAAAAGTCCGCAATTCCGCCGCCGGGTCCTGCCCCGGCTCCGCGGCATATAACGCCCGAGCCTATTAGTATCGGATAGCTATCGTCTTTAATCGAATTGCTTAAATCCACTAAGATTTTTTTAATCGGCAATATATTCTCCGTCTATAAAGTATTCTTTGGTTTATTTAATATATTTTATCATATTATCGCCCCTTGTTATCAATTAAATAATTAATTAATATTATGAATTATTGTCCTTAGTTTTAACTATATGCGCAAATCCATATTAAAAAATTAACAGCATTAGGATATACATATATGCCCCGAACATAACCCCGGCCTTAGAAAAATATTTAAAAATAAAAATGCTATAAATGTAAGTGTTTTATTGCGGCAAAGAATGGAATGGAATGAAATGAAATTCATTGTATTTGATATGCGCCGCAACCTGCGCCGCATTAAAAAAAATGCCCGCCTTTTAAGGCGGGCATTGTCTACGGAGTGTAGAGAGAGAAAAGTCTTAATTAATTTAAAATGCTATTCTGGCCTGAAGGAAATAAGCGTTGGTCTGTCCCATCCATTGGCCGTAATCTAAATATTCGGATGAAGAGGACGATAAATCCCTGTAATCCTTCGCATAAAGGAATTGATAATTCTGCCAGTCTGCGGTTAAAGTAATATGGCTGTTCAGGTGATACGCCACGCCTATTACGCCTCTTTGAGAATCGTAAGGGTTTCCCGAAGAAATATTAGTTCCTATCTTATTAACCCAAAAAGCGGTTGAAGGGTCGGAATAGTAGAATCTCTGGATAAGTCCAAACACGCCGAATTTGCTGTTCGGAATATTATAATATCCGAATGCGTCGTAGCCGTGCTCGGTGTTGTGCTGGTAAGCGTCTAAGGCTCCCAAGTCCGCGGCAAATGCGGGATAGGAAGCTCCGGCGGCATTACACGTATAATTTCCGCCCATAATTCCGCACCAGCTTCCGGCATCCTGGCTTATGGAACCCGCGCCGCTTGCATAACCGCCGGCCAAGGCGTTTAGGCCGTAGTCGAACTGAAGCGCTATCAAGCCGTTAGGATTTTTGTAATCAAGCACTGCGGAAGCCCTGGCGGTAGGATTGTCGTTATTGCCTAATACGCCGAAATTACCTTCGAAATTATTTGACTGCGACCATGCGTAATATCCGCTTATGCCGAGGCCGTTAAGACTTGAATCGGCTCCCATTGGATAAAAAGATACCCTTGCTTGAGGAGATTTCTGGTCGACGTCTTCGTTCTGATGAAAAGTTGCGTTGTCGAAAAATCCGGCATTATAAGCCATATAAATTTCTCCGTCAAATCTTAATTTACCGGAAACGCCCAAACCTGCCTGCGTGGAAGTTACGCCTAAAACGCCCCACGGCGTTCTTTCCGCGACGTGATATCCAAGCATTCCGTCTTCCCATGCGACCATAGGAGTCGGAAACTGACCCGCCTTAAGATTTACGGTTAATCCGTTTGCGTCATAAACATGGTTAAATTGTAAAAATGCATATTTAAGCCTGAAATATTCATTGCCGGAAGTAAAACCCGAAGAAGAACTGGAGCTTCCAGAATTATTAGATTTATTAATGTTAGGGGTAACCTTTAAAAACCAATTGTCCTGATGATACAGGAAAATCAAATATGCCCTGTTTACGTTAAAAGCGTTATAACCGTTGTTTCCAGGACCGGCAGGATTCTCCTGAAGCTGCAGCGCCGGAGAAAAACCGGTCTGAGTATAATATCCGTAACCCATATAAACTAAGGTGCCTAACGTAATATGCTTCGTCCACGCCGGAAGAGTTTCGCCTTTAACGGTTTCCAGCGAAGCCTCTAATTTCTTTTCCGTGGCTTTTAGATTTTTAATCTGTTGGGCCGTCTTGCCTGCGTTTGGATTTAACAGCTGGTTTACCACGCTCTGTCCTACCTTTACTCTTCCTGGTCCGGGCGTTAAAAATATCTCTCCGGTGTTAGGGTTTTCGTAAAGAGCGGCTCCAGATGCATAAGACGCCTTTGCCCCTCCGAACGCAAACATTAATGCCAGCGCCGCAGCTAAGACAAAAACAAAAGTCGAAAGCGGGTTTAGCCCTGCCGTCTTTTTTGTCTTGCAAAGTTTGTTCATAACTTCCTCCTTTTTAGTTTGATTTGTTTTAAATCTGAATTCTATATAAATAAAATACGTATAAACTGTTTTTTGTCGGCATCTTTATTATTATTTTAGCAAACGAATGTTACAAGATTATTACAATTAAGTTAAATTTATGTTACAAATTTACGGTGCATCGTTTATTGCCGAGGCTATGAATCGGCAGCGAGTTAAAATCCCTTTGCTCGCAACGGATAAAACTTTTCATGAGCATTGCTGCCTGAACGTAAAACGGCGAACCGCCTCTTTGAATCACCTCTTCGGCAAACAGGTTTATCCAGTTTCCGATAAATTCGTTAAAAAAGTAAAATTCTTCGCTCACTATTTCGCTTAACGGAGGCCGTTCTTTAACCTGTTCCGCAGGATGTTTTTCCTCGAAGCTTATCAGCACAGCCATAAAACCTAGAATATACGCAATATGGTCCGCCCTTTTCGAAGTAACCCAGCTTTCGTCTTTAGGCGTGAAATTCAAAGATTTAAACATAATTTCCAATTTCTCGGCGCGTGTAACATCCCCGCCTTTAACGTCTATATCTGCGTTGCTTCCGCCGGACGTTTTCGATGTATTGCCGAGATAGTAACCGATATACGGCGGTATAAATTTATCGTTCAGCGGAATTATAAACAGTCTTTCAAAATCGCTTTCCGCTTCAGATAATTTATCTTTATCGGAAACGATATCCCTTGCGTTTTCTTTCAGGCTTTCGGCCGTATCCGAATCTTCGCAAACCCCGCCTATTATATCCGTTATATCTTTGGATACAAGGCTTTCCAGAAATTCCCTATCGGCTTTTCTTGCGAAAATTCTGGAAAAAAGATTATAAATCATGCTTCTGTATTTTGAAAGATTAATAAAATTATCTAAATTTACGGATTCTTCCTCGCATATCGGCCCGATAATATTTTTCTCCTTTTTAAATAATAACGATATGATAAACCTTTGCTATATTATTCTTTTTTTGTATAAAATTTTTATCAGTTATTTTATTAACTATTTATATCTTGTTTATAAACCGTTTAATTTTATTGCATTTTTATTTTTATCACGAAAAGAAATTATATTAAATAATATAAAATATGATTTTTGTAGGAAAAAATCTGAATATTTCTAAGATAAAATACTATCGCGAAAAGCAGATAAAACCCGATTTTTATTTTTATTTTATAATTTATGAAATATATGAAATATTTTCTATTTTTTAAAAAGCATAAGCTTAAAAAAAATTAAATCGACGAGGTCGGACTTGCTTATAAGATTCAATTTCTCCATTCCTTTCAAGCGATGCGTAGCTACCGTCTTTTCGCTGATGAAAAGTTTTGCTCCTATCTCTTTGTTCGAGAAACCTTTTGCGACGAATATAAGGACTTCCCGCTCCCTCGAGCTTAATCCGTTCCATGCCAGACTTTCGGGAGTGCTTAACTGGCCGCTATGATATTCGCTATTTCTTTTATATTTATTGACTAAATCTTTTACTAAAGAGGGATGGATATATATCTCGCCCCTCGCTACCGTCCTTATGGAATAAATCAGGTCGTTTTCCACCGCTTTCTTTGGCAAATAACCGGAGGCGCCGTTATCGATAGCCCTTTGGACATACTGCCTGTCTTCATACATTGTTAGAATAAGTATCTTCGAGCCTTCAGACTCGCTTTTAAGCTTGGCTATAATATCCAATCCGTTGGTTTTAGGCAAAGAAATATCGAGAACCGTTACGTCAGGCTTATTTGCCCTAACGGTTTCTATAGCCGATTCCGCATCTTTTGCCGTTCCTACTACCTGCAAATCCTTCTGTCCTCCGATTATCATTTTCAAACCGGAAACCATAAGAAAATGGTCGTCTATCAGAACTATCGTCGTCATCTATTCTCTTATACCCGTTCAAAACGCTTTTAAATAAATTCGCACGGAATCCAAAACTTTACCGTAGTTCCCCTGCCGGCGTTAGATTCTATTTCCAAATTGCCGCCTAAAAGTTTTGCCCTTTCTATCATTCCGAAAATTCCAAGACTTTCTTTTTTAATAATATCATATTTGAAGCCGATTCCATAATCTTCTATAACCCCCGTAATTTTTCCTTCCGATTCTTCGAGCGATATTTTGGCATAATTGGTTTGCGAATGAAGTATGACGTTAGACAGCGATTCCTGGACTATTCTGTACAAATTAACCTCGATATTGGGGCTGAACCTTTTGTCGCGCAGATTGCCCGGATAAAAATCTATTATATAACCGGAATTTTTTTTGTTAATGTCGTCGATATAGCCCGATACGGCGCAAACTAAACCCATCTCGTCCAATATTCCCGGCATCAGGCTTTTGGCTATATCGCGGACTATATCCAGAGCTTTCGTCAATTCTTCGCCAATTTGAATTATGCTTCCTTTAGATTCTTCAAAGTCGTCCAAATTTTTAAGCAGGCCTATTCTTATCTTAATATAGGCAAGCATCTGGGCAAATTGGTCGTGGAGGTCTCTTGCTATCCTTTTTCTTTCCTCTTCCTGCGCCTTTATTACGTTTGTAATGAAGCTTTTCCTCAGATTATCGTTTTCAACCCTTTCGTCGTTTGCTTTTTTTAAACTATCGACCATTTTGTTGAAATCCCTTGCGAGCATTCCAATTTCATCGTCTCTTTTAATATCTAATTTTACGTTGTAACTTCCGCTTTTTACTTCATTAAAAGCTTCAGATAGTTTAACTATCGGGGTCATAACCCACCATGCTATAGAACTTGAAAATATAACGGCTAAAATGTCCGCCAATATTATAACCAACAATATCGATTTTATAAGCGAATAAAGAAATACGTCCGACCTTTTAGACGAAATTCCGACTCTTACGATGCCTAAGCTTCCCTTTAAAACCGGCGCGGACGTGTCATACACGATGCCCTTGGTAGTATTAATTTTAACGGTGGACAAAAGCTTCGGGTTAGAATCGTTTGCTTTCAGTAAATCCGCCGGAAATGCGCCGTTAAAAGTCGAAGCTATCACCTCTCCTTTTTTATTCTGAATAAAAGCGTAAATTACGTCGGGGTCGCTTATAAGCGAACTTTTTAATAATTTGCTCAGGGCGTAAATATTGTTCTCGAGAATATAGTTAATGGACTGTGAAGATAATTGCTTGCCGATAGTCCTGCTCATTAATCTTAGCTGCAGGTTATTTTGCTGCGAAAAATCTTTATTGATAAAATATATTACCGGCAAGCCGAGCAAAAGCGTAGCGAATATTACGAGCCCTATGACTTTAATCCTTAAAGAAACGTTGTAAAATTTTTTCAGGATTAAAACGAACGAAGAAACCAAAGAAAATCTATTCATATCTCTTAGCATCGGGAACGTCAAAAGCGTCGATATTGAGACCCTTCAAAATTAATCTTCCTTTTGGATTTTTAGACATATTCAATAGAATTTCCTTTATTTTATTCCTCAGTTTTTTATTCGTCCCGTTTGGCATAACTACCGGAGGGATAGGAAATAAAGGGGATTTTAAAATGATTTTAGTATGCCGCCTGACGTTTTTATATCTTTTGTATGTATAAAAGTAAACGATGGAATCGACGGATGCCCCGTCCGCAATCCCTGCCGCGACGGCTTTGATGGAATCTGTATGATTATATGTAAACATCACCCGTTTAAAATATTTTTTGGGAACTATTCCGTAATCCTTAAAAAAACTCATCGGGTATTCATAACCTGTATTCGATAGAGGTTCCGTGAACGCAAAAACTTTTCCCTTTAAATCGCTAACCGAAAAAATTTTTGACGGTTTATGTACAATAATATAAGCTCTGTAGGTTTTTTTCCCGTCTATAACCGGAACGGCTATTATTTTTACCTTGTTTTTTAATCCCCCGTATATATATGCTCCGGTGCAGATAAAGGCCATATCGATTTTATTATTTATCAGCAGATTGTTAACTGCAGAATACGTGCGTTTCTGGACAATCTTCACCCGCATATTAAGAGCCAGTTGAAGATATTCAGCAAAAGGCTTATAGGCGTTTATGTTTGCGACCGGAGACATCATGGAAGCTACGGCAAGTTTAAATGATTTTCGCCTTTTTAACTGTTTGCCGGTTGGACCGAACCGGGGGAACTTGTTCATTTGAGGCAAAGGGGATAATTTATTTAGATTTATTACATTCTTTGCCCGTCCGCCGAAATTCGCCTTATAATAAGACTTATACGTTATAAGCAGTAATCCGGCGGCTATTGCCGCAGCCGCTATAATAAAAAATATCGATTTTTTTTTCGTCATGTAAAAAAATGTGCAAAAAATTTAACATTCAGCCTAAATAATAGTATATAATAATTTGCAAAACATTTTAATAAATTTTTAATAAATAATTTGCATAATTATATAATAAATTCAAAACCTTGAATATATCCGGTTTAATCGCAGCAAAAAAAACTTTGGCCGAAAATAAACCCCTCAAAGCCCTCGGAATCGTATTCGGCGATATAGGAACGAGCCCTATATACACCATAGCCGTTATTTTTGCCTATCTTAAAGTTACAAGCGAAAACGTTTTAGGCGTAGTTTCCCTCATAATATGGACTATTACCCTTTTAGTCACCGCGCAGTATGTATGGTTCGCCATGGGTATAAGCGAAAGAAACGAAGGGGGCACTATAATACTTAAAAACATAGTGCAAAAATACGTGAAGTCTGCGAGAGAAATAGCATTTATAACCGTTATATCATACATAGCCCTGTCTCTCCTTATAGGCGACTCGGTCATTACCCCCGCCATAAGTATTCTTAGCGCGGTCGAGGGCGCGAGCCTTATTCCTTTTTTCAAAAATATAACCACAGATTCCGTTATTTTTATATCAATTATAATTACCGCCTGTTTATTCTGGTATCAGCATAAAGGCACGGAAAAAGTGGCAAAAATATTCAGTCCGGTTATGCTTTTGTGGTTTATCGCGATAGGCGTTTCTGGCTTTATGTCGCTAATTTACGCTCCGGAAATATTATCAAAAGTTATAAATCCCTTTTATGCCTTAAGATTTGTATTTAGCGAAAATATTCCTGTGAGCCGCATAATCACCCACGGAATCGTTTCCTTATTCATTTTATCCGACGTAATATTATCGGCTACGGGAGGAGAAGCCCTGTATGCCGATATGGGTCACATCGGCAGGGAACCCATAACGAAAGCATGGATTTTCGTATTTATTATGCTTATCCTTAATTATATGGGGCAGGGAGCTTTCCTGCTTTCGCACAAGACCGATACGAACACTTTTTTTCAAATGCTTTACTATCAATCGCACCTGTTATATATTCCCGCGCTTATTTTAAGCATTATGGCGACCGTTATAGCTTCGCAGGCCGTTATAAGCGGAATATTTTCCATAGTTTACCAGCTTATAAACAACAGAATCATCCCATTATTAAAAATTAATTATAATTCAAGCGAGATTCAATCGCAGATATATATAAGTTTTGCAAACTGGTTTCTATTTATAAGCGTCTTATCGGCGATAATAATATTCAGGACGTCCAATAATCTTGCAATGGCCTACGGCCTTGCGGTCAGCGGAACCATGACTTTTACCGGCATTCTTATTAATATTCATTTTTTTCACAAAAAAAGATTTTTTTTACTGTTTATTTCGCTTATAACCACGTTCGCCGATATTATGTTTCTGGCTTCTAACCTTTTGTATAAAACACTGCAGGGGGGATATTTTGCGTTAATAATAGCCGCGATTCCTTTTATAGGAATAATGATATATACCAAAGGACAGAAAAAACTGCACGGCATATATAGAATGACCGATTTAAAAATATTCTTAAAAGATTATGAAACCCGCTATAAAGATTATTCCAAGTTATCCGGAATATCCCTCTTTTTTGCAAGCCTTTCGGACAGGGTATCGCCGTATATCGTTAAAACAATGCTCGATAACAATATAATTTATGAAAAAAATATATTTGTTTCCATAGAAAGGACTGAAAAACCTTACGAAATAGATACGGAGCTAAAAGACGGGATAGCTTCCGGACTGAGCCAGTTCATAATAAAAGCGGGCTATTCAGAAGTCGTCGACGTCGAAGCCGCATTAAAAAAATACGGCATAGACGAAACCGTTATTTTTTACGGCTTTGAAGAAATCGTAAGCAATAACGTATTCTGGAAAATATTCGCGTTAATCAAAAAATTGTCTCCTTCGTTCGTTAGGTTTTACAATCTTCCTGCCGAAAAAGTCCACGGCGTTATGGTAAGGGTCGAGATGTAAAAGATTTAAATTTATAATGCCTGTAAATAAGCACCGCTATTGAAATCAGAACCACGAACATGCTTAAAACCTGCGAAACCCTTATGCTGTTTCCGAGCCATAAACTGTCCATTCTTGTTCCTTCGGTAAAAAATCTCGTAATACCGTACCATATTAAATAGCCTATTAATATTTTTCCTGAAACTTCCGGCTTTTTTCTGGAAAGCCACATCAAAAAAACAAACCCTATAAAATCCGGCATGGACTCAAAAAAGAACGAAGGTTCAAAGTGGGAATACATCGTCAGGCTTTTTGGATAAGCCTGCTGGAAAGGATAACCCCATAATCCAAATATTAAATGTTTCGGGGTATAGGCGTTGACCGGACGAAGCCCCGCGGCTATTGGAAGCCCCCATTTAACCGGATAACCGAAAGCCTGCTGGTCTATAAAGTTTCCCCATCTGCCTATAGCCTGGCCTAAAAGGAGGCTTGGCGCAAATATGTCTATATAAAGCCATATATTTAATTTTTTTATCCGCGTATAAAGATAAAGCGTCAGAAGTCCGCCGATTTCACCTCCGTATATGGCAAGTCCGCCCTGCCATATATAAAACATACTCATAGGATTATTTGCGTAATACCCCCATGCAAATATCACGTAATAAAGGCGGGCGAATATAATCGAAACGGGTATGGCAAAAACCATAATATTAATTATGTTTTCGGGGTCTTCGTTCCACGATTTCGCCCTGAAATATGCTATGGCAATACCGAGCATAAAGCCGATTCCTATTAATATGCCGTACCAGTGAACGGGAAGAGGGCCTATTAATACTATGGGATTGGGGGGATACCAGTTATTAAAATTAAGCATGCTCTCGATTTTTATATTTTTATATATTATTTAAGAAAATAAACATAAAGTCAATTTTATAACTAATTTTAGATAAAATAATTATTTTTTATCTTTTTAGCTTATAATTCATTATATTTATTTAATTATTAATTTATTATTTGATATCTTTAGCAAAAGCGTAAGTTCTTTCAAAATATCCGTCAAATATGCTGTTTATAGTTACTTTTCCCGCCTCGGAATTTTCTTGAATAAATTTTCCGCTGCCTATATATATGCCGACATGCGAAATATAGCTGGCATACGTTCTAAAAAAAAGCAGGTCGCCGGGTTCCAGCCTGTCTTTAGGAACATATTTGCCCAACCTTGCCTGTTCGGCGGCGGTTCTTGGAAGCTTGATATCCAGCTTCAGGAAAACGCGCTGGACGAATCCGGAACAGTCCATGCCAGCGCCGTTAGTGCCGCCCCATAAATATGGAACGCCTCTGTACCTGTACGCAACATTTACTATTTTTTTGCCCAGACTGTAATGTTTCCGTTTTTTAATTTTGCAGTTATCGCCGTTATCGCCGTTTAAAGCTTCATGCGCCGCAACTCTATAATTCTTGTTGCCGTAATAATTATATTTTTTATTATTTCCGCCCGCGTTATTTTGACCGTAACCTCTATTTAATGCAGTTTTAAAAGTACCGCCGCCGTCTTCGGGCACGATAAGAACCGCGCCCTGCCTGATTACGTTAGAATAAAGCCGGTTCAGTTTTTTTAGTTCGGCGACAGAAGTTCCGTATTTCTGGGCTATTACGGAAAGAGTGTCTCCGAACTGAACCGTATAATGCGCGAATTTCGGCGCAGGACGCCGTTCCGCGCGGCGGCCGTAACCGCCGGAAGGCACCTTAAGCCTTTCTCCCGGATATATGGTATAGTTATGAAGCCTGTTTAAAGACATTATGGATGCCACGGTAGTATCGTGGGAAGAAGCAATCTGGCCAAGCGTAGCCCCCGGCCTGACGGTGACATAAACGTGCCCGCGGGAATAAGTTCCGTTTTCCTGAACGCCTCCGGACGGCACGATAAGAACCGCGCCCTGCCTGATTACGTTAGAATAAAGCCGGTTCAGTTTTTTTAGTTCGGCGACAGAAGTTCCGTATTTCTGGGCTATTACGGAAAGAGTGTCTCCGAACTGAACCGTATAATGCGCGAATTTCGGCGCAGGACGCCGTTCCGCGCGGCGGCCGTAACCGCCGGAAGGCACCTTAAGCCTTTCTCCCGGATATATGGTATAGTTATGAAGCCTGTTTAAAGACATTATGGATGCCACGGTAGTATCGTGGGAAGAAGCAATCTGGCCAAGCGTAGCCCCCGGCCTGACGGTGATGATATTAAGATATGAATAAGCATTAGAATTTATAATGAAAAGTATTGTAAAAAAAATAAATAATAACAATACTTTTTTCATATAAACCTCTTTTATTAATTATATAAAATTATATAGCCTATATAGTTTTATATAATATAAATTATTTATTTATGCGCATGCCCAGAGCCATCTTGCTTATTAAAATATAAATAAACGAAAGCGGATATTTATAATAAAGTATATTACTATAACATATTTAACGATGTCAAGGGATATCGGTAAATATCTGTAAAATATTTTTAATTTTAATTTATAAAATTCCTATATTGCACGATTTATCCCCGCATTTAAAAACTAACGGTTTTTTAACCCTGCCGTATTCAACGGCGGCATTACTGATTTCTTCGAAAATCGTCATGTCCGTTTTATTGTATCCGCGTGGATTATTATAGCCTTCTATTATATCTTTATTATACACGTCGATAAAAATATTAAAAGAATTAAAATTTGCTCTTGCTTTATCGCCGCTTTTAATATCGTTAATCTTCTCGAAATAATCGGAAATCTTGCCGTCGCCGAATTGACCGGCTACTATATTTACGTTAGCCCTCAAAGTATAATAAACCAAGCTTATTAAATAACCGGAAGCATTGTGTTTTAGCATATCGGCTTCATTTATAAAATATTCGAAAGATTTTAATATAACGTTTTTAAACTGAACCTCGCCGGTAAGAATATGCAGTTTGGACATCGCAAGCAGCGCAATTGAATTTTGGGAGTATCCGCCGTAATCCGTTATGTTCTTTTCCTTGTAACTAAGAAATCCGATTTTTGAACTCTTTGTCGTATGTTTTATATCGAAAAATCCTCCTTTATCGCCGTCGTAATAGTTTTTTATGATATATTCGGCTATTTTTTTTGCATAGACAAGATACATAGGTTTAGCCGTAACTTCAAATAGCCCGATTAAAGCAAGAACCATATAAGCGTTATCTTCTAAAATAGAACCTCCGGGCTCTCCTGTAAACCTTCCTATATCGCCGTTTTTTTCGAAGATGTCTAAAAAAGGCTTGATGGATTTTTCGGTTATATTGCTCAATTTTTGCCTATTTGCATCGAAAGGGCTAAAAATCTTGCTTAATTCGGTAATGGAATAAACGATATTTCCGTTAACGGAAGAATATTTAATTTTATCCGTAAAAGGTTTTTTTCTTTTATCCCTGTATAGTTTAAGTTTTTTAACAAAATTATCGTAAAGTTTGCCGTTTAACGTTTCTGCCGGAGCTCCTATGTATAAGACGTTCGGAAAAATATCCGCTACCGGAAAGGCGGCGTTACCGGCAAAATTTCTGCCGGCAAAACCCTGTATTGCGTCTTCGGTATGCATCCTTCCTTCTTTGCCCGCGTTGAATAACCTTAAGGCGGCGACAAGCTCATTCCTGCCGGGAAATACCTCTTTTAATTCTTCATAAGTCCATGTATAAAATCTTCCGTCGTCGTTATCCCCTATATCGGCGTCGATGCTTGCGTAAAAACCTCCGTTAATCCCGTCATATAATTCTCCGGTTATAAAATCGAGCGTTTTATTGATGACGTTTAATAAAACTTTATCGCCGGTTAATCTAAAATAATAAGAGTACAATTTCAACGCATACGCATTAATCTCGGAAAGTTTTTCGAAATGCGGAATTATCCATTTCTTATCCGTGGAATACCTGTGAAAACCTCCTCCAACGTGATCGAACACGCCCCCGCAAATAATTTTTTTTAACGTAAAATTGCCTTTCGATAGAGAGTCCCTGTCCCTGTTTGCTATATAATCCCACAAAAGAAGTTCGACGGCGGAAAAATAAAAAAATTTGGGTGATTCGTCCATCCCTCCGTTTTCCGCGTCGAAATGAAGCTTAAATTCAAGCGCGCCTTCGTTTATAAATCTTTTTACATAATCTATATTTAAAGAATTATCTCTTTTAATTGCATCGTTGATTCTTTTGATATTTATGTTGAATATAGAAAATTTATTGGAACTGTCCGAAATTTTTTTAAAAAAATCGGCGCTCTGCGCAAAAATAGCTTCTTTGTTTTCCTTGTAATATTTCGCAATCTCGGTTAAAACGGATTTATATGAAGGGAGTCCGCGTATTGATTCTGCCGGAAAATATGTTCCTCCGTAAAAAAAATACCCTTCGTACGTCAAAAAAGCGGTCAGCGGCCATCCGCCGCCTCCGGAAAAAACGGAAACGGCCTTTTGATATCTTAAATCTATATCCGGCCTTTCGTCTTTATCTACTTTGACCGCTATATAGTTTTCATTTATTACGGCTGCCGTTTCCTCGTTATCATAAGATTCGGAATCCATTACATGACACCAGTGGCACCATACCGCTCCGATATCGAGAAGCACGGGCGAGTCTTTTTCCTTAGCTTTTTCGAAAGCCTCGGCGCACCATGGATACCAGTTTACAGGCTGATGAACGGCCGATTTCAAATACGAGCTTTTTTCGCTTTTTAAATTATTCATGCGGAATTGTATTTATTTTCGCAAATTTCTTTTTCTTTATTTTTATTATAGTAGGTTCAAGAGTATATATGATTTTATTTTCATGGAATATGCCCGGAAACGCAGGCATTTATATGGCTTATCATAGAATATAAAACATAAAACATAAAGACCGCTTAATATTGGAATTCAATATGGAAATTCCTTGCTGAAAATTCCTTAATAAATAGTTAATAAATCTATATTTGGAATAACCGGTACGGTATCGGGAAAATTAATCTGATTCCTTTTTATATACCGCATTATAAGCATCTTCAGGAGCAAGCCTTCCGTGAACAACTGCCCTCACGGCTTTAATCATGCCTATCGGATTTTCTGATTGAAATATATTCCTTCCCATATCTACTCCTGCCGCTCCGTGTTTTACGGCATTATATGCAAGCTCTAAAACCTCCCGTTCGCCGGTCTTCTTTCCTCCTGCGACGACCACTGGAACGGGGCATGTTTCTACGACTTTTTCAAAATCTTCGCAATAATAAGTTTTAACTATGTTTGCGCCGGTCTCCGCGGCAATTCTGACGGCTAAAGACAAATAGCGGGCATCCCTCGCCATCTCCCTGCCGACCGCCGTCACCGCAAGTATAGGGATGCCGTATTTATAGCCTTTATCGACTAATCTGGACAAATTAACTATTCCCTGTTTTTCGTTTTTTGAACCCACAAATACCGACAATGCTATGGCGCTTGCGTTTAATCTTATCGCGTCGTCCATGGAAACGGTAATATCCTCGTCCGAAAGGTCGTCTTTTAATATGCTGGTACCGCCGCTGGCGCGTAAAATAACGGGAATATCGATGCCGGCGTCTATCTGCGACCTTAATATCCCTCTCGTGAGCATCAGCGAATCCGCGTAACCTAAAAGCGGCGTAATAGACCTGTTAATATTTTCTAATCCTCCCGTAGGACCCATGAAATAGCCATGGTCGATAGCAAGCATAACGGTTTTCCCGTCTTCGGGCTTAATAATCCTTGCAAGCCTGTTTTTCATTCCGAAATCCATAAGCCGGTTCCTCCATAATTTTTCCGTTTCACTTTATTATAAAATTTATTAAAAACATATGACGCTGTCGTATTTGAAAATATTATCTATCAATACGCCGTAATCGGTATCGCCTTCGTAAAGGTTCGCCAACGTTATCTCGTTTCCTTCCGAAATCTGCGCATCCATAATATCTTTAACCGTTTTTGAAAAATTGCCTTTTTCTTTAATTAAATATAAAATTTTCATATAAGCAATAAATAGAAGTTGAGGGTGATAATAACAATAACCGATATAACCTATATACCTTAATAAGGTATGACATAATCGTATTCTAACAATTTTTTCCCTAAATCAGACGCAGCCGTAAAAATAAAATCGTCTTTCTTGAAATTTGAATACAACCCTATGCCTGCCGCTCTTATCATATCTAAATGCTTTTCGATAACGGGCAAATCCTTTCCGGCAAAATCGCTATCTAATAGATAAATATCGACTTTGTCGTCTAATAGGCTCAAACCCGCCGCCATTCTCAAGCCCTCGGAATGCCTTTCACTTCCCGTAAGCAAAACGGCGATTCTTTTCATAATTAGAAATTATACCCGGTTTCTTCATGCTGGGTTATATCGAGACCCATAGTTTCTGAATCTTTATCGACTCTGAGCCCGATTATTAAATCTATTACTTTAAATATAACAAAACTCATTATAAACGAATAGGCCGCCACCGCTATAATGGCAAGGACCTGGACCCTAACTTGTCCGGGATTTCCGTAAAACAAGCCCCTGCCGGCTTTATTAATAAGCGGGTCGGCAAAAAGGCCGGCGGCAAAAACCCCCCATATACTCCCTATTCCGTGAACGCTAAAAACATCTAAGGCATCGTCGTAACCAAGTTTGGGCTTTATAAAAACAACCATGGAAAAACATAAAATGCCAGCAATAAGACCTATTATAATCGCCGCGCCGGGAGTAACGTAGCCTGAAGCCGGAGTAATGGTTGCAAGGCCGGCGATGGCCCCCGAAACTATGCCTAAACTCGTTGGTTTTCCGTTGCGAATCCACTCGGCAATCATCCAGCTTGCCGCGGCTGAAGCCGCAGCCGTATTGGTAACGAGAAAAGCCGACGCGGCGATGGAATTAGCCGCTAAAGAACTGCCGCCGTTAAAACCGAACCACCCGAACCACAAAAGCCCAGCGCCTAATATCGTATAGCCTAACTGGTTAGGCTGAACGATATTCTCCTTCATATATCCCTTTCTTTTTCCTATGGCCAGAGCTCCGGCAAGACCTGCAAATCCCGCGCTGATATGAACGACGGTACCGCCGGCGAAATCAAGAACCCCCATTTTCTGAAAGACGCCGCCGAGCCCCCATATCCATTGGGCAATCGGGGCATAAACGACGGTAAGCCAAATTATCGTAAATATGACCCATGAAGAAAATTTTATCCTTTCGACCAGCGACCCAGAAATAAGCGCCACGGTTATTATCGCAAACATCAGCTGAAACACGACGAAAACAAAGGACGGTATTGTCTGCGCATATCTGGAATGCTGATTTACGCCCATTCCTTCCAGCCCCAGATATTTAAAATTTCCTATGAATCCGCCGAGAGCGTCAGGACCGAAAGCTAAGGAATATCCCCATAAAATCCATATAAAACTTACCGTGGCAATGGTAACGAAACTAAGGGATAAAGTATTTAATACATTCTTTTTCCTGACCATTCCTCCGTAAAAAAAGCCTAACGCCGGGGTCATCATTAATACGAGTGCTGCCGACGTTAAAACCCATGCAATGTTCCCCTGACTGAACGCCGGAATTTCCGGCTTAGAACCCGTTGACGCAAAAACCGGAGTTACGAATGAAAACAAAGCCGATAAAAAACCGCATAATAAAACTCCAGCCAAAGACCACATCGTCTTCGATTTAAAATTTTTCCTCATATTCTAGCTCCCCCCTTTGGGATTATTTTTTAAACTTTTTAATCATATCATTTTCTATAAATAATTTTAAGCAAAATTTTAGACCCAAATCCAGACATGAAATAAATATATTCCTTTTCCGATACCTTTATAGGAATTTTTTTAAATTGCAAACTATCGTCCGGATTACTTTTTAATATTTTTTCATAATCGTTTTATTTCTTACCGGTA
>JAJYHI010000090.1 GCA_021784835.1 bacterium | reverse complement strand
GATATGCGATAGATTGGGCGCATCGTTGCCGCCGGCACCTAAGCCGTTTATCGTATGGCACGTAAAACAGCCTTCATAATGGAATAAAGCCGGTCCCGTTTTTACGCCTTTATATTGGGGAAACATCTTGTGTCCCATATTATTTACCTCTTTTCCAGTCATGTTGTTGCCCATACCCATCATTCCGTTCATCATGCCGCCGTTACCGCCCATCATTCCATTATTGCCCATGCCCATCATTCCGTTATTGCCGCCGTTGTTAGCCGCACCTTGAGCATAACTAAATTTCGCTAAATAAATCCCTGCAATAACCACTATAACTAACAGTACCGATAATATCGAAACAATTATAAATTTCTTGTTATACAAATATTTTATTTTCATAAAGAGCTCCCTTCTTGTAATTTAACAATTTAATTATGTTAATTTTAATTTGCACGCATCTTGAACATAAACATATGCTGATAGCATAAGATATAATAATATATAAAACTATAGCGGATTATATCTTAAGCTGACGAACTTATGTTCGATGCATTTGCGATAAAGAATAAAGATTGGCTGTTTAATTTAACTAAATAAGGTAAGGCTGTTTTGAGGGGGATGGGGTATGTCGGAAGAAAAATGTTTAATATAAAATTGTCTTTTAGGCGGGACTGTTTTAATAATACCGCCGTAATAAAACATGACCGGACGATAGGCGGCGGGTAAATTCTGACATTCCACGCAGGTTACGTAAGACTGCAAATTTAACTTATTGGAATGCCCACCTGCAGTTTTTAAAAAAAATGACAACTGTTTCCCCTCCGCCTGTCCCGTCTGTTCCATATTCATAGACATTCCCGCCTGCACCGGGGACATAATCATCGGAACGTTAAGCATATAGCTTATATCCGTAACTCCTATCAGATAAGATAGGGCAACAGCGACAAGAGGAAGAAATAGGAAAATCTTATATTTTTTATTCAAAAAGGATTTCTCTTTTTTCATAATATAATATGCAGTTTAACATTTTATATTAATAATTGCAAGGAAATTTTAACCTTAATCCAATCCTGCGATAGAAAATATTTAAATGTTTTCTATCGGCAATTTAGGGGTTTTACCCAAATCCAGAAAATAAATTTCTAAATCTGGGTTTGGGATTTTACATACATATTTCAAACTATTATTTTATATAGTATAATATCAAAATAGACTCGCTCGGTAAACAATTTCACATTACGATTCTTTCGGTTTCGCCGCACTATGAGTTTATTGCTTATTACTATAAATAAAATAATAACCGTTCTGACATTTGCTTATTCTTTCTAATATTTTTATCTTAATAAATTTTAAATATAAATTTAAATAATATGAGCAAACTCTGGTTGTTGCAAAATCTAAAAATTTTCGAAAGTCTTTCAAAAAAAGATATAGGTTTAATAGACGACTTATCGAAAATGGAATATTATAAGAAAAATGATACTATATATTTAGGAGAATCTCAATCTAGCCATGTTTATATTTTAAAAAAAGGCAATATTAAAATAACGCTGTCAACGGAATACGGAAAGGAATTTATAGTAGAGATTTTAAAGCCGAATGAAATTTTTGGAAATTTTGCCGATTACGTGTTTGACGGCGAAGCAAGTTTCGATTTTTTAAATGCCGAAAGCGCTTTTGCTTTGACGGATACTGAGGTTTGTAAATTTAAAAAAGACGACTTCGACAAAATACTAAATCTTTATCCGGTCATAGGCAACAGGGTTTTGAAATTAATCGGTTTGCGGTTTAAATATATTTCAACAAAAATTGCATCGCTGGCATATAAAAGTTTGGACGCCAGAATATCGGAGGTTTTAATTTATCTTGCCAATAATTTTGGGGTCGAGGAAGTTCTCGTACCGTCTTCAACAAATATATTAGAACGCTGCATCCAAATAAATATTAAATTTAAATTAACCCACGAAGAAATTTCAAACCTGACGGGAGCCTCAAGGCAAAGGACAACGATTGTGCTGGATAAATTAAAAAACTTGGGGATTATCGATTTTCGCAAAAAAAAAATTATTATAAAAAATTTAAATAAATTAAAAGAAATAGCCGGTCTTCAATAAAAAATTTTCAATTTATTTTTATCCGTTTTTCCCACAATAGATATTTACTATCTAAATCTTGTTTTAGTGCTTCTGAAAGTAAAATTTTAATAATTTTCGGCAGCCGCTTAATCTTTAAAAATGCTTTAAAGAAGCGTATATAATGCGACTCCGGTTCAACGTAAATCCACGCCTTTAAATATTGCGCTCCTTCAACTAACGGGCGGTCATAAATAAGCTTGGCTGTTTGAAAAGGCTTTAGACGCGTATCAAAATATTGCTTCTTTAAATTTAAGCTCACGCTCCAGCCTATTATATAACTTTTAACAGACTTTTTAATAACTTTCCCCTTGATATTTTCCTGCCCGACATTCAAAATAACCTTAGGCGTCGTATAAGTAGGAAAATCATGTCCGACTCCTGAATTTGTCAAACTCAAAATTGTTTGGACATTAGCGGAATTAATGTTAACCTTTTTAAGGCGAATAGTTACGGCTTTCAATACAAAGTTTTTATTATAAATACTTTTAAAAGCCATTGACCCATTAGGGGTGTGACACGTTTCGCATGAAATGCCTTTTTTTGCGTAGATGCTGTTTTTCCATTCATAGTAAGTATTTTCAAATAATTTTCCTTTGAGTCTTCTATTATCCGAAGGAAGTTGATGGCATTTTATACAAAAATAAGATTTTGTAAATGCTTTGCTTGGAACAAAGCCTCCGTGTGCAACCTTACCCTGCTTCATATATTTTTTAATGTCAGGACCAAATCTGCGATAATATCTCACATGGCATGTAGCGCAGCTAACGCTTAAGGCGCCTTTATTCATAGGTATTTTTAGTGCGTTTAATGCAATAACCATTGCTTTTTTTTCTTTTGTACCATTTTTTAAAATATACTTTTCTTTTTTATCTAACCCTTTATATTTATTATGTTTTATATAATATTCCGCAAGCGGCGAATGACAGCTAAGACAGCTCATAACCCAAGGCTTCCAGTGTTTTGAGGTCATTTTTTTTAATAAAAGCTGCGCTACCACTCCTGCATCCATTGAATGCGCCATTCTTGAGTTCTTCCATTCCTCATATTGATCGTAATGGCATGCCATGCAAGAGGATGGTGAAAGGGATTTTTGAATCTCGGGCCATTTATATGGGGGTTTCCCCTCATCGATAGGAGTTTTCCAGTAAATATTTAGGAATTTATGGGTATTTTTATGTGCGGCAAGTTTCTTTAAATATAAATATTTTTTATCGGCATTTTGATTGCTTGCATTAACTTTAGCATAAACATAAACGGTTAAAAAAATAACGGATGCAAAAAGTAACGGAATTAAAATTATGGGTAAATAAAGCAGGCTGTTCTTCAACCGCTTAAATCTAAAAATATCAAAAATACCCTGAAGGACATGCAACGATTTATATTTCTTATGCTTCACAAAACCGTATCCTCGTTAAAATAAACAAACCGGCACAGTATTAAAAACCTGGAATTATATCATTACATTATATAATATAATCTACAATATAATGATAAAGATAAAGAATAAAGCAAGAGACAGCTAATTAATCTACGCCGGCAATAAACGGCTTTTTTTATTTCATTCCGCCGCCGTTTCCACAGGGATTTTTCATTTTACCGCAAGAATTTTTCATCGAGGTTTTTTTCTTGCCGCAGGCATTTGACATGTTTTTGCCGCAAGGGTTTGACATGCCGGTATAACTTGCATTTGCGTTTCCAACCGCAATCAAACCGAACATCATAAATGCGGCCATTGTCATGAAAATTAATTTTTTCATAAAGCACCTCCCGTTAGTTAATTTTTATTTATTTATTACATAACAATATCTATTTTACTTTACAATTTGGAATTATTATGTCACGATTGTGACAGTCGGCGTGTTTTAAAGGATTATTTCATTTCCTTCCGCCTTGATTTCTTTTGAGTATATCTTGGCATGCCTCATCTTTGCAACCGATTCTTTAAGTTCGGTTCCTTCTAAGACTATAACCGCGACTTTTGCCATATAAAACCTCCTGTTTTAAATAAATAAATAAATTAAATATGGTTATATAATCATAATTTTTAAACAGGCGCAGACCTACACCTTCTTAATTTAACTTTATTTTAGTTTCTCGCAATCGAACTAAAAAAATCCGAGGCAACCTGCCTGTTTTATGTGCCTCACCCGAAACCGCCGCCTGTTTTGCCGCATGCAATCGCTTCCTTAAGTTCAACCTTTTTTGCAAGAATAACGTCTTTGGTTTTACAGGATGGGCATTGCACCTCTTTTTTTGTTTTAAAGGTTTTCCTATAAAATTCGGAAAGCTTGCTTCGATAAACTTCAAAATCCCTGCCGCACTTTTGGCATTTATATTGATAAATAGGCATTTTTTTAACTCCGGTCTTTTTTGATTAATCTATCTTTATATTATAACGATAATGAATTTATGAAAATGTCTCTTACGCGACAGAAATTTTAAAATAACGATAATATATTGAACATATTATATTATAAATGGTTATAAACAGACAATACAATTAATAAATAATTAAAAGGGGGATTACGTTTATGTTTAAGATTAGGTTATTTTTAATAGCCGCTTCGATTCTTATTTTAGGTTTTAGCTCGGTTTCCGCGTTTGCTATGCAAAATTATAACTACGGCGGATTTTTTAAAAACTATAATAAACCCGTGAAAATAGTTGCCGGCGTCAATATGCCGGGACAACAGTTAGGAATTTCCATGCTGAATGCGGAACATGCAATAAAGTACCTTAATTCGGAAGGCAAAAAATATTCCATACAGGTAGTTTTTTACGGACCCGTCGTAAAGTTCTTAACCGTTTCGCATAAGAAATACAATCGTTTACTTAATATGCTTAGAAGTAAAGGCGTAAGCTTCAGGGTCAGCGGCAACGCTTTGATGTTAAACGGCGTGAACCGCAAAAATATGCCGCATTTTATAAAAATAATTCCTAGCGGAACATTGCAGATTTTTAAAAAAATAAATGAAGGTTATACTTATCTAATCGCAATGTAAAACTGGAAAACGAGGAGAGGCATCTCATGCCTTTATAAGCCGCTTCAAATCGGCTTGGAGAATAATTTTTGCATGTCAATAAAATAAGGAGGTGAAATCTATGAAAAAGACTTATAATGTCCCATTATTTCATGAAATTCCCGCTGAAGAATTTTATAGTTCAATCATGGAAGGTTATGGAATGAAGGATTCGTGCTATTCCTGCAAATCCTGCAAATAAGCGCGGTCGACGCTATTTTACTCACCCGCCTTCGTCAGCCTGATAACGAATAAGGAAGGCGAAGGCGAATGGATTGTTTAAAAAATTTTAGGATAAATTAGCCTTAAGTGCGCTTGAGCAAGTATAAGACTATTTCCACAGTGTTGCCCTTCATTGTTGCCCTTCATTTGACATTGTATAATTTTTATGATAACCTGTAATGAATAATTAATTTTATTTACTGTTCGTAAAGTATTATATTTTTATTTTAATCATTCATCAATCTTTTAAAAATTACATTTACTAAAATTAAATGTAATTTCCGTGTACATTGTTTTATTCGGATTAAACATCTATATAATATAATAATAATTTCTAAAATAATAATCTTATTTATATTATTATATATTATCGCATGCATATCTTTACGGGGTATATATATGCTAAGATTAAATAAACTTAAATCAAATTAATTTAAAAGGGGAGGTTAAAGTGAAACTATTTATTTATTTAATTGCATTGATGTCGTTTTTTGCATTTGGCGGAGTAAATGCCAATGCTATGTTAAATTCACAGGAGCAATCTAATGTGCCTGCTTCTAGCAACAATTCTTCAAACCAATACGATGCCCCTGCGGCACGTCCAACTATGCATTCAAATAACTATTATGCAAATAAGCCGGTGAAACTACATGTAAGTCCAGCCCATATTAAGACAGTAAAAAAAGTGGTATCAAAAGCTGTCAATGCTTTGGCAAAAAAAAATTACACTAAATTTATTAAAACTACGTCATCATCGTTGAAAAAAAATATAACTAAAACTAATTTCGATAAAGTTTCAAACTCTTTAAATAATAAATTGAAATTAAAAAACGGTTATAATATTCAATATATGACTGCGTTAAAACTATCAGGCGTCAAATTTTATGTTTGGAAATTATTATTAAAAAGCGGAAGATTTATATATATTAAAACGGTAATTAAAAACAATAAAATTAACGGACTATCTTTTATATAATTATAATATAAATAGTTATATTAAAGTTTATCGCTTAATTTTGCCAAAAGAAAATTTATTTTCTGCATAAATAGAGTGAATTTGCATTAGTTTACGCGGAAACGACGATAAATAAATTTAAATATTTCCAAAGATAAGTCGTTTCCGCGTAATATGGAGTAAAAAAACAAAATAATTACTATGCGGTTTGTTTATAAAGATTTTATTTTCACGGAAGATAAAATAAGATAATGATATATTTTTTCGGCTTTATTAACGCTTACCTTGTTTAAATTTTTCAGGTCAACGACCGTTTCATTAGATTTCAGCCCCTCTATAACGGAATAATAGCTTCCGTATCTTGTTCCGACGATAATACTTTTAGCCTGAAAAACGTTTTTATTTTTATTATAAATAAGGACAATGTCTTTATGGTCGATATGCGCTACCGCGGATATCGGAACAACCAAACGTTTGCTATAAGGCATTTTTATATATACATTTCCGTATGAATTAATTTTCAAGATATCCTTTTTATTATCTATAGATATTCTAGCCTTAATAAATTTCCCTTTTTTAAAAGTATATGGATAAATGTATGAAATTATACCGTGAAAAATCGTATTTCCATAATATGTAAATCTTAACGAAACACGCTTTCCAATATGAATAAATTTTAAATCTCGAACGTTTATAAATATTTTCATCCATAATTTTGATATATCGGCCAACTCGTAAAGTCTTGCGCTTGGCTTAACGTAACCGCCGTCAGAAATTAATTTTTTGACTACAATTCCGTTTATAGGTGAATATATAGGAATTTGTTTTATAATTTTATTATCTTTTTCTATTTTTTTAAGCTGATATTTATTTATTCCCCAGAATAAAAGTTTTTTTTCGGCGGATAAATAAATTGTTTCTGCCTGCGATTTAAAAGAAGTATTTTTAAGCCTAAGATAGTTTTTATAAGCAAGGATATAATCGTTTTCGGCATCGATTAAAGACGGACTATAAAGCAAAAACAGGGGCATTCCCTTATGAACTTTAATTCCAGCTTTGTCGGCATATATTTTAGATATATAGCCGCCGAATTTTAATGAAATAATTCTTACAAGAGGAGATGCAAATGTAGTTCTGCCGCTTGCCCGTATTGTAGGAAACACTTTAATTTCTTTTATGGTTCTAAAATACGGCTTTATTTTTTTTATATTATCAAGTTTTAATAGATGAATTTTGCTACTTTTCCCAATACCGATATTATAATTATAAAAATTGTATAATTTTTTATTATAGTAAATAACCGGCATTATAAAGAATCTATAAGCAATAAAAAGTATCACCGGTATTGCTACTAAAACCGCAGAAATAATTAATTTATTTTTAGCAGCCGTCGTTTTAACGCCGTTGAAAATTTTTTTTATTTTAAACATATTATAATTTCAATTTTTTAATTTATTTTGCCTAACGATGCCGTTAAATCGCTTTTGTTTATTAAGAAATTCAATTTATAGCTATTTGACAGCAATTCCGCTTTGACCATTTTTTTAAACGAATTAAGAAGTTCAAAAGCGGAGGTTTTTCCGAATATATATCTGTTTATATATAATTTCAAAAGAAGGGACGATTCGGGAAGATAAATCTTCTTTTCGGTTTCATAAAGTTTATAATATTTTTTAATTTTTGTTAAATATGTCGAAATTTTTCTTGACACCCCGCTATACTCCCAACTTCTTGCAAACATTGTAGAAATCATATTTTTTTTCGCTTTGTCGATTTCAGGAAACTGTCTCTGATTAAAATATAGCGGAATTTGAAGGCCTATCGAGCCTCCTAAGGCAGGTTGTATATCGTATCTATAGCCGTATTTTACATGAAAAATAATATTTGGATATAATCCCTGGTCAGCTAATTGTTTTTCATCTTTTGAATTTTTAAATAAAAAATTAATAGCTTTAAGCAAAGGGCTATTTTTAAAAGCTTCTAAAATAATATTTTTAAATTTTTTAGGCTTTAATTTTTTTATGTTAGGCAGAATTGCTTTTCCTTTCAGTTTATTTAGCTTTAATCCTGAGAACCTGGACAGTTCGTATAATGCTTCAAGTTTATCTTTTTCCATATCGGTTAATTGGTTTTTAAGCGCTATCATCTTTAGTTCAATTCTAATTACGTCGGTTTCTTTGGTTTTCCCCACGGCATAACCGTTGTCCGTATTTTTCTCCAATAGCTTTAACAGCGAATAATCGCTTTTTATTATAGCAATGTCGTTTTCTATTTGCGCAAGCCTGTAATAATAGTTTTTTACGTCGGCAACGGTAGAAACTCTTGCAGATTCGGTGATTTCCTTATTATAGGCGTAATAATTTTTTGCAATTTTGCTTCTTAAAAATAGTTTTGTCGGAAAAGGTATCAACTGAGTAAAAGTAAACCGTACTTTAGTTCCCTGATATACTTTGTTGCCTATCATAAAATTATTAAAACCGTCGGAATCATTATAACCGAATGCTATTTTGGGGTTAGGCAGGCTTTTTTCTATTTTGATATTTTCTTTAGAAGCTGCGGCTTTCATTTCTAAAGATTTCAAATTATAATTTTTCAGGGAATTTTTAATTAACCGCTTCAACGATAAAATTTTTTTCAGTTTTTTACTGTATTTTTTATTTATTAAAACTTTATTTGAGCGTTTTAAACCTGAACCGAAATTTTTTTTATCTCTGATTATCGAATGATGAAGTTTTTTTTTAAGTTTTTGGAAGCAAAAGACATGCTTGGGTAAGCCAGAAATAATATAGTTAGGACAAAAGGCATTAGAATAAAAAAAACCAGCGTAATTTTTGTTTCTTTTTTACTCATAGCAAATAAGTTTTTAATTAAATATTATGTTTACTATGTTACTATAAATCATAACAAAAATCAATGTAAACATCCATCCCAAATTTGCCGATAGAAAATTATCTTTATGGATAGCATGCAAACGCATGTCGTTTGCGTCATCCAGTGTTCACATAGCTTTAAGACCTATTTTAAGATTTCTATCGGCAAATTTGGAATAAATGCGGAACAAAAATCTGACTTTTTTTTACTTTATAACGCCTTTTTCTCTAAAGCTCTTATTTTTCTTTATTTTAATCCTTAATTTGAACATAAAAATTCTTATTTTCCCACTTTTTTGCATCCGTCCAATAAAACGTAAAAATAATTTCATCGTTTTCCTTTAAATTTTCCGTCGGCAAATCGGCATAAAAAACTCCTAGTCCGGAATCTTTTACTTCGGTATCGTTAACAGTGCGCCATCCATCGCTCGTCCAATGAACTAAAGCATGGGAAAGCGTTTCAATGCGCATTTTTTTTCCGGCGGGAATTTTATGCAATTTATGATTAAAGCGCCATTGCATAATATTTGACGTTACTCCGTTCTTAAGATAACGCAAAACGGTCTGAGGAGGCATGTCGAATACTCTTTCTTCAGTAATAGAACGGATAAGTTTCAAATATTCGGCGTGCGCCCATACCAAAGGCATAGCCGAACCGGACGGACGGCCAAAGAAAAGTCCCCGCTCCGGTATATCGTTGCTATCCCATACCTGTTCAGGAAAAAGCCCTATGCCGTCGGCAAAACTTTCCATTGTTTTTAGCAGGCGTTTTGCTTCTTCGAAATCTCCTAAGGCAACGCAGTAGTGTCCGCGTTCTCCGGAAAGAAGCGGCCAAAGCCTGCCTCTGCCCGTACCGTCAAAAGGACTGCCGTCCTGATGTTCGCCGTAACCGTCTCCGTTGTATCTATGCCAGCATGGACCGGAAGGCGTTTCTACTTTTAGCATTGCATCTATAACTTTTACCGTGTTTATTATTCTTTTGTCGTCCGCTTTTCTCAAACCGAATCGAACCAACGCCAAAGCGTCCGTACAAACAACCGAAGATATATGTGGATAACAGGATGCGGGCGGGCGGTTTTTAATACATATAACGTCGTCGCCTTCTTCAAAATCGGGCGGAGTAACCCTTACGTAAAAACCTTCTACCCCGGCTTTGTCTGCAAGTTCCCCTCCTTTTACGTAAAGCCAGCGGTCTATGCATGAATACCATGAATCCGCCGTTTCCCTTAAATATGGGGCATAATCGGACTCGCCGGCTAATTTGGCAAGTTCGGCTCCTATTATAAGAGCGGAAATTTCAGCCGCAATAGTATATGGAGTATAACCGCCGTTTTCTTCCCATCTATCCTGCTGCGTTACGGGACCGTTCTTTACTATATAGGCGAGGGCTCTTTTTACCATAGGCCAGAAACGGTTAATATCGCTTTCTAAAATAGCCGTTTCCCTGCGGGCAAGGTCTAAAAGCAAAACGGGCAGCGCCGTTTCGTCCATTTGAATGCCGTTCCAGTATGGAAAGCCGTCAAGCCACATATTTTGAGGCCAATGACCGTCGGATTCCTGAGTAGATTCAAAATATATAAGCATATTCATAACTTCCGATTTTATATTTGCGGCGATAAGTCCGCCTGCGGACTGAACCATATCGCGCGGCCAAATAAGATGATAGCCTCCTAGGTCGCCGTCTCCTTTCGAAAAACCCCACGGCACGGCAAGACTTGCAAGAACCGCCCCCGGAATATATTTAGACCTGTGAATTAATATTACCATGGCGCTTATAGAAAAAAGCTCATGCTTTTCGGCATAAAAAACAGGTTTTTGTTTTTGCCAAAACTCCTGCCATTTTCCAGCGTAAAATTCAAGAATTTTTTCAAAACCAACGTTTATAGAGGCTATAGATTGAAGCGCCGCTTCCGAAGGATTGCGCCCGAATCCCAGAGCCAGCAGAAAAGAGCCGTCTTCATCGAGCATTATTTCTCCGGTTAGCGCAACATTGCCGTTTTCGGCTCTTTTATAGACAGACGTAAGTTTTCCGTTTTTCTTTAAATCCTGCCAGCCGTCCGAAAAACCTACAAAACCGACCGAACAAGCTTTAAAACCTTTTTCGCTCATAAGGCATAAAGAAGTTTTATGACGTGAGGCAAAAAGTCCCGTTTTTCCTTTGAATTCATCAAACCAAGCCGTATTGCCCGCGCCATGATTGCCAATGTGGGATGCCGTAATTACATAGAGCCTGTATTTACCCGGCTTTAAAGGAGTAAATTTCCCTCTTATAATAACTACCGACCTTTTAGGGTCAGTTATAATATCTTTTTCTATCATGTAATACCCGTTTTCGCATAAGCTTTCTACGTGATATGCCGGTACGCCCGTATAAATAAGCGAAGGGGAATGTTTAGCATGCCTTTTTTCTTCCGAAAAAAAACCGTCGTCCGCCGTTACCACAAAACCAAGGTCGCGGATTGCCGCTTCGTCTTCTCTCGGCGAATAAACTTCGTTTAGAATACCGTGAGACATAGTAAACCATACGGAACTTCCGTTAAAAGCCGTTCCTACTGCGCTTTTATTAGCTCCCGTCCATCTGCCCGGTATTCCAGGCCATCCTGGAGCAAAAAATTCATTATTCATATTTACACCCGATTAAAATTACGCTAAATAAACTATGATTTAACGCAATATGTTTTGATTTATTTTATATATTTTTTATTTAAAATTACGAGAAATTTCTAAATTTAAATTTGGGATTAACCGCCATGGGTAAAATTAGCATAATCAATCATCGCTCCGTCTGCAAATATGGTACTGCCCGTTATATATGAAGCCGCATCGGAAACTAAGAACGCGGCGACTTCGGCAATTTCATCAGTACTGCCCATTCTGCCGAGCGGAATTTTGTCAAGAAGATCTTTAAGCGTCGCAGGATTGCTCCATACGCTTTTGTTGATAGCCGTTTGAATGGCGCCCGGCGCAAGAGACAGTACCCTGATACCCGACGAACCCAGTTCCTGCGCCATAGTTTTCGTAAGCATAGAAAGACCGGCTTTCGCAGCGGTATATCCGCTGTAACCGCTCCACGGAATTACTTCATGTACCGACGTCATATTTAATATAACGCCTTTTTTCTGGTTTATCATGTACTTTACGACTTCTCTTGCGCAGTAAAAAGGGCCGAATAAATTTATTTTGATTACTTTTTCCCATTCCGATATATCGGATTCGTATATAAGAGAATGTTTTCCGTCAATTCCGGCATTATTTACCAATATATCTACTCCGCCCCACTTTTTAACAAAAGTATCGACCATATTTTTAACTTCGCCGCTGTCTGAAACGTCTGCCTGAATATTAATAACTTCTGCCCCTAATGCTTTTATTTCCGAAGCAATTTTTTCCGCCGCATCGGGGTGGGAATGAAAATTTAATCCAATTTTTGCTCCGGCAGCGCCGAATTTTTTAGAGATAGATTCTCCGAGACCCGAACTTGCGCCGGTGATTAAAGCTCTTTTACCTTTTAAATTTATATCCATAACTGTTTATACCTCCTATTTTTTTACAAAAAAGGCGTCTGACGCCTTTTTACTTAAAATTAAATATGAAAAACTTTAAACGGGTCGTGTTCGAAATGATACACTTTAGCTACTTCTATTTCTAACATTTTAAGCCATTTCGTCTGAATAGATACGGCTACAAAAGCGCCGAGCAGCGGACCTATCCAGTAAACCCACCAACCGCTCCACATGCCCGACGCTAAAGACGGTCCAAAACTTCTTGCAGGATTAGTGCTGGTTCCTGAAATAGGAGCTTCAAAATAAACCATAACCGCATAAAGAAAAGGGAACAAAACGGGGGTAAATGGCCTCAAGCGTTTATAACCGAGAAATAAAAAAAGTCCGGCTACAAGACAGAAAGTCGTTACAGCTTCGCCTAAAACCGCTTCCGACGCGCCTCCTTTTCCTGGAATAGTCGCTCCGTAATATATCGCTTTTCCTATACTTCCCCAAAAAAGAAGCGTAAAAGCCCCGACCGCCGCTCCGAGAAACTGCGCTGCAACATAACCTATAGCCATAGTGCTCTTAATTTTGCCTTTCATCCAGAAAGAAAAGGTAACGACCGGATTAATATGAGCGCCGCTCCATTTCCCAACCGGCGAAAACGTTATAAGCATACCTGTGCCGCCGAATAAAAATCCCGTAAGAGCCCTTCTAATACCGGAACTTGGAATTAAAGAAACTATAGGGCTTCCTTTGCCGAAATCTAAAATTACGAAAGAAACTCCTATGCCTATAAGCAGAGCCGTCCCTATAAATTCTGAAAAATACAATTTCCATATTTTCATATTTTCATATTAACTCAAATTATATCATAAATAATATATTTACAGTTTTATATTTAATAATTTCAACGCGATACTATATAATCATAAATAAACCGTATCCTGCGTCTGCGGATATCCGGTTTTTAAAAAAAGCAGGATATAATCCCTTAAATGTCTTGTAATTAAAAAGTTGTGCTTGACGTGGTTATGCCCGTTTTCTCCAAGCTGTTTGGCATATTCCGGATTTTGCAGAATCTGTTTTACGTATAAAGCAGTTCCTTCCGTAGTTCTGGATAAAAGCCCCGAATATTTATGCGTAATCTGTAACGGTATGCCGCCGACGGCAGAAGCTATTACCGGTTTAGACTTCCATAAACCTTCCGAAACCGTAAGTCCAAAACCTTCCTTGATAGATTTTTGCAATATTACCGTGGACGCTCTCTGAAGGGCATTAATTTCGATATTGCTTATCGGCGGAAGATTTAAAATAAATATATCTTTGTCTCCTCCTGCTTTTTCTATGACTTCGTTATAAACTTCCGTAGCTTCAGGGTCGTCCGCCGCCGCTCCGCCCGCAAGAACGAGCTGACAATCTACGTGTTTTTTAACGAGCCTGTAAACGTCGATAACTCCCAACGGGTCTTTTAACCTGTCAAATCTTGAAACCTGCGTTATAATATTTCTTTCTGGGTCTATTTTAAATCTAGACAATACTTCGTTTATAGTTTCAGGCGGTAAATCTTTATTTTTATCAGACAGAGGATCTATAGACGGCGAAATTAATATCTGCGGTATCTTAAGTTTCTTTGAAAAAAGAGGCGACGAAAAAACCGAATAATCGTATTTTTCTATAAATTTTTTTAAAAAATTAAATGTCTTCATATTAGCCGAACTTAAATCTATATGACATCTCCATATAAATTTTTTTTCTTTAAAACCGTTTTTGTCTTTAACCTTTATTAATCCTATAGGCTGGGGGTCATGAATAAATATGATATCGCCGATAAGATTCATGTCTTTTAAATTTTCTTCCGTAACGTCCAAAAAATGCTTAAAGTCGTTTTCCGATATATTTTCTTCTACTCCGTGAAGAGAATTGTGAATTTTTTTAGTTATTTCAAAAAATTTTTCTCCGCCTTTTATAAAATCCCATCTTGCATCGACGCCTACTTCTTTTAAAAGAGGCACCATTCTTGAAAGAATTTCGGCTACGCCCCCGCCGACGGGAGTTGAATTTATATTTTGCACAATTTTACCGTTTAAATAAGAACCTAATTTTTCGATTTCTTCGATAGTTTCTTTGCCTGCTATATCTGCGTAATCCCTTATAGACCTCATTTTATTATCCTTTTTATTATCATTATTATAGTTATTTAATTTTATTTATTTTTAAATAATTCAGTCATATCTAAATATATTTTTCGGTATATCTTATTATCTGCTCTTTAAGTCTGTCCATAGTAACGGAATAAGGGTCGAGATTCTGAATTTTGAGGGATAAATCAGGCAGCTTAAGTTCGCTTCTTATCCACACGGAAAAATCGTCGAGTCCCGAACCTAATCTAAAATGGGATTCAAAAAAATGATAATATACCGAAAAAATAGTAATATTTCTTAGGATATCGCCAAACTCTTTTAGGGTATATGCTTCTTTTCCGGTGGACATAACGAAAGTAGCGGCTTTCATGAAATTAAATCTTTCGTTTATTTCGACCTTCCTGGTTTTAGAATCTTTAGAAATAAAAGCGGACAGCCTTTTTATAAGTTCTTGTTTGTAATCCGTCATAGAAGTATAATTAAACATATCTATGCTCGATATTTCTTCGCCGAGCAATTTTTCTCCCAGCGTATGTATAATCCAGTGGGCAAAGTCGTTCGGCGCATCCGGAACAACGTAATGGTGCTGTATAAGATAGTGATGCGTATGGTAGTAAATAATAGAATCGTCGGCATTTTTTATGCCGTCCAAAAGCTCTTTTAAGTTTAATGCGTAAATTCCGGTAAGCTGCGGCAACGTCAAGCGGGTATAAAATTTGAAAGGATATTTAGCTCTCGTTTCCATTTTTCTTTCTCCTTTTTAGTTTTAAAACAAAAGATAATATTAAATCTCTTACCGGATCGTCGTAAAGTTGAGGGCTGTAAACTTCGACCGCGACAAAATAGCTTGTAAGAGAAACATCTACCGCCCTGATAACGGGAGACGGATTTTTTTCTATTAAAGCGTCTATAATTTTAGAATCGTCTTCGGAAATAACTCCGTAATTTCCGCTCAAGGTCAAATAATCGTATAATTCTTTTCTAAAGTTTTCAAAGTCGGTTTCTTTGTCTAATTCAAACCTTACCCTCACTAATCTTCTTTTAGTATTATCGTAATTAGTTATTAAAGCCTGCATTAAAACATTATTAGGCGCCCTCATAGTAAAACCGGAGTCTTCGAGAACGGTCGTAAAAAGCATATTTATATCTTTTATGACGCCGGTATAACCCGGCTTTGCGGCTTCGTGCTGATAGGTGGACATAAGCAATCCATACTGCCATGTAACTATAGTAATCCTATCGCCTATCTTAAAAGGTTTGCCGAATAGTATTATAAAACCGGCAAGCAGATTGGATAAAAACGACTGCGCCGCTATTCCGAATATTACGCCTATAAAAGTAGCGCCGAGAAGAATATTGGATATATCTATGCCTAACGTAGTAAAGATGAAAAGAACTAAAATAAAATACGCCGTAAAACTTAACAAAAATCTTAAAAACCCCGCTTTGTCTTCGGAAACATAACCGCTTAATATTTTAGACGAGCTTTTCTGAATTATTTTTATCGCTAAAATACCGAAAACAGCTATAAATATAGCTTCTATAATAGAAAAATAACCCTTGGGAAGCATGTTTTTGGAAAGATATTTAGAATAAAAATGTATAACGTAAAACAAGGCGAAAAATAAAAAACCTAAAACGGTTAAAGGCACTACGATATTGCCGAGTCTTTTAAACGGCGCAGGCCGTATGTTCTTTTTGTCTTTATTTAATTCGTCTTCCTGTTTTTCGCCGTTTTTATCGGACATAATTTTATAATATAATAATAATTAAATAAAATAAAGTGCTGTAAGAAAATTATAAGCCCAGTCGTAAATATCGTTTTCTATAATTATATTCTGCATCTTATTAATCCTATTGATTTTTTCTTCTTTATTCATCATTAAGGCTTCGTATATCCTTTCTCCAAAACACTCGGTATTGAAAGGATTTATTAAAAAAGCGTCGTATAGCTCTTTCGACGATCCTGCAAACTTAGACAGCACCAGCATCCCCTTATAGTCCGTATTAGACATTATATATTCTTTGGATACAAGATTCATTCCGTCGTGCAGAGGAGAAACTATCATAATATTGCAAAGCCTGTAGTATGCAAGATACACCTGTAATTCAAGCTGTTTGAAATAGCCTGCTATCGGATGCCATTCCGACGTTCCGTATTTCCAGTTAATATCGGTTATAAGTTCCGTAATTTCTTCGTTTAACTTCTTATAGGCATTTATATGAACCCTTGAAGGAACGGCGAACTGTACGAAAACAAACTTGCCTATAAGTTCCTGATGGTTTTCAAGCATTTTGTCTATAGCCTTTAACTTTTCTACTATGCCCTTTGTATAATCAAGTCTGTCCGTCGATACGGCTAAATATTTATAGCGCTGCCCGATAATTTCATCGGTTTTTTTTATTTTATTAAGAATTTTATCGGTCTCTTTAGACATTGCGAGATGACGAAGATAATTTGCATCGACGGAAATTGGGAAAGGCTTAACCCATGTTTTATGCCCCTTATAAGTAACGGAATAATCCGACCAGTTAACCTGCGCTTCCAGTTCCCACTCGCAAGTCCTTAAAAAATTCTGACAGTGGTAAATAATTTGAAAACCTATTAAATCGTTTGCCAGCAAGCCTTCAAGAAGTTCGTGTTTTTCGGGACATATAGAAAATATTTCGGGATTTGGCCACGGTATATGCCAGAATATAGAAACTTTAATTTTTTCGTCATATTCTTTTATATATTTTGCGCATCTTGCAAGATGGTAGTCTTGAAGCCACACTACGTTTTCGGCAAAAGACGACTGCGGCCTTTCTGCAAAGTTTTCCGCTGAGTTTAAACCTTCACCTTCCGGCATTCCTGAATTTAAATATTCATATTCCTGCTTTCTCTTCGATTCCTTTATCTCTTCTATAATAGAATCAGCAAATTTTTTATTAACTTCGTCGTAAGTCAAAAACTGAGCGGAATTAAAAACCGGTTTAACGTAAACGATATGACACAGCGGCCACAAAACCGAATTTGCATATCCGTAATAATAATCGTTAATATCGCTTTTATTTAGAAAAATTCTTTTAAGAGTATAAGATTCGCCGTCTTCGGAAAGCATTATCCTGCCTTTTTCGTCGGATACAGTTTTATCTGCGTTTCCGCTTCCGTAAACGACCCATGTTCCGTTAAGGTTTTTCATTATAGGTTCAAGCGCAATAGTAAGTCCGCCGACGGATTTTACTGCTTTGATTTTTTTTCCGGAGTATTCGTGAGAGACTGGCTCCCTGTTGGAGGCAACTATTAAATTTATACTGCCCAATTTTTCTTTTATTAAATCATTAAATCTTTTTTTTTCCATATTTATTGGTAAAATTTACATTTTTATTAAAGATTTAATAAAAAATATAATTATTTAATCATATTTTTACATTATTTTATAATATTTTTATTATTTTTGCAATATTTCATTAATTTTTATAAGATGATATAATAATAAATTATGCATTTAAATGGAATTACGGAATTTAACGAAATAAAAACGAATATATTAACTTCTTCGGATAATAAATTTTACCATCCAGATTTTATATTTTTCTGCTTGGATTTTGACGGAACTTTAGTTAGAATACGCAAAAGCCCTTTGGACGTTTATCCTTCTTTACAGCTAAAAAAATTTTTAAAAAATTTAAGCGATATAAAAGGAGTAAAAGTAAGTATAATTACAGGACGCGCATTAAACGATATAGTGAACAGACTCGGCATTTTGAACGATATAATTTATTCGGGAAACCACGGTTTTGAAATAAAAAGTTATTACAACGATTTAAAAATTGATTTTCTCGTCGAAAATACCGAAAAATATATCGCATTTATTAAACAGGCATTAGGCTATATCGATGAATTTCGTAAAACAAAACTCCGGAATCTGATTATTGAAGATAAAAAGTTTTCTATAAGCATGCACTACAGGTTATTAAATTCCGATGAAACTAAAATTTTAAAAAAATACGTTAAAAATTTATTTATAGAAAATATAGATTTCAAAAAATATCTGCATATTACAAGGGGTAAAAAAATTTTGGAAATAAGACCTAATATAGAATGGAATAAGGGACGTGCTTGCGGTTATATTTTAAAAGAATTCTCAAAAAATATAATAATAAAATCCACGGGCAAGGTTAAAAGCGATTATAATATCTTAAGTATAAATCTCGGGGATGACATTACCGACGAGACCATGTTCGTACCGGATTATCAAATTACAAATGAGGATTATTACGATAACGGCTTCAACGAATCGTATAATTTAAATAAAAACATAAGCATAAATATAAACGTAAAAAATATTAACTGCGTTATCGGAGATAAAAAATCGCAGGCGCAAATTTATCTCGAATCCTATAAAAACACGCCTGCATTTATAGAAAATATTTTATCCGTTTTTAATAAAAAATAGAACCGATATTTTTGCAGAATTGATTTTTATTGTTTATATTTGTTTATATCCAATGTTCCGCCCTTTAAAAAACTTTTAAAACCTAAGCCTGACGCCGGCTTCCGGTCCGTTGAACTCTAAAGTGCCGTCGACGTTATTAGTGTCCACGTGCACCTTGTCGTAAATGTAATCCGCAAAAATAGAAAGAGGGCCTACTGCTTTATAATTAACGCCGGCGTTAATATGATAGTAATATCCGTCGGAACCTACCGATAATCCTTGAATTTTACCTATAAAAGAAAAGTCGTTTATCGGCGTTATTTTTATTCTTCCCCCTATTATAGGAATTGGCAGACTGACGTTTTTAGTATCGGAAACAGACGGCGAATCTAATTCGGTTTTAGCCGTAATAACGTCCACTCCTACTCCCAGACCTACCGAGGCATATCTGTTTATCTCGAAATTATGGTCGTAAAACATTTTGTAACTGTATAGATGAAGTTTTGAAGTTACAGGAGTATTAATAGAATACGTCTGACCGTTAAAATAAACGACGTTCTGCGATATCGTCGTAGAACCGCTATATAAGTATGGCACGTAAGTAAAAGAAATTCTATTGTCGTACAATAAATACAGAGCGACTTTTAACATGGGCTCCGTCTTTGTAGTTTGAAGCCCCAAAAGGGAAGGCGTTATAACCGTTCCTCCGTTTCCTACGGCTAAATGTCCCGAAAGGTTTTGAAAGTATGCCCCGCCTTTAACTTCAAGCCCAAACATACCTGAAGCATAAACTTTTTTTACCGGTATGCCAGAAAAAACAAAGTAACCTAAGCCTAAAATTATAAAAAACGACAGCAAGATCTTAGAAATATTAAATTTTTTAATCATTTCGCGCCCTCCTTTCTTCATTTTTTTTTAAAAATTTTACCGATTTTTCCATTAATATTAAAGCTATGAATTATTTATAGACTCTTTATTATCTCGGAAGCAATTTTATTGTCGAATAAGCCGTTATAATTAGTTTTTAATTCTTTCATTATTTGGCTTATTTCTTTGGTGTTTTTTTCTTTGGAAATTTTTTCTATATAAGATTTAGTCTCTTCAAAAGACCATGTCTTAGGAAGATAGGATAAAAGTATCTCTTTTTCCGCCGATAGTTCCGAAACGTCTTTTTTATTAACCGTTAAAATTTCTATAGACTGGTCGGTTTTTTTTATCCATGATTTTATAATCTTAGTCATATCGTCGTCGCTTACGGTATCTCCGTGATTCTTTTCTTTAGTAAGTTTTAACGCATCGCTTAAAACCATCGTTAAAATATTTTTTTTAGAATTATCGTTGCTTTTTCTGGCGTTTAGATAATCCGCTTTTATTTTTTCGTGCAGACTCATTATTGTTTTCTCCCGTCGTTTTTTTATTTTTTTTTATTTATTCAATGGTTTTTTATACGATTTAATTTTAATTTAATTTTTATATTTTTTCAATTTATAAAATTTATAATTTATTGTAATTTATTATTAAATACCGCCTCTTGCCATTTCTTTAAGCTTTTCTATTCTGTCTTCGGTAGAAGGATGAGTGCTGAACAAGCTTTTAAATGCGCCTCCCCTTAAAGGGTTGACTATAAACATATGTGCGGTAGCATGGGTCATCTGATTAGCCTGCATAGGTTCTTCTTCGTTTCCGGCTTCTAATTTATTTAAAGCGCTTGCAAGATACATAGGATTTCCGCTCAGCATTGCGCCGCCTTTATCCGCCGCATACTCCCGCTGTCTCGATATAGCAAGCTGTATCATCGTTGCGATGAGCGGAGCTATAATAGCCATAGCGATTATGCCGATAATGTTTCCCTCCCTGTCGTCGCTTCTTCCGCCGAAACCGCCGAACATAGCTCCCCATTCCGCCATCCATGCAAGCATGCTTATTGCGCCGGCAACCGTTGCGGCTATAGAGCTTATAAGAATATCCCTGTTTTTTACGTGCGTAAGTTCATGCCCTATAACTCCCGAAAGTTCGTTTGCATTTAAAATTTTCATAATGCCGGTCGTGACGCATACGGCGGCATGATTAGGATTTCTGCCGGTAGCGAAAGCGTTGGGCGTTTCCTCATCCACTATATAAACTTTCGGCATAGGAATATTGCCTCGTGCCGCAAGATTTCTCACTATAGAATAAAGTTCGGGGTATTCGGCTTCCGTAACGGGAACGGCATGATACATAGATAAAACTACTTTGTCGCTGAACCAGTACGTTCCGAGATTCATTACGGCGGCGAATATTAAAGCTATTACCATTCCCTGCTCTCCGCCGATTGCGCCGCCCGCAACTATTAATATTCCGGTTAAAACAAGCATTAAAAGAAAAGTCTTAAAATAATTCATTTATAAATTCGACCTCCTTGAATT
>JAJYHI010000123.1:75240-82250 GCA_021784835.1 bacterium | reverse complement strand
CCGTTTACTTTTCCTTTTGACGAATCCCTCGGTATTCTGCTTTGCGCAGACCTTGGGAGCATCGAATATTCCGCCGTAAGCCATCCCTCTTCTTTGTCTTTTAAAAACGGCGGCACCTTATAATCCACGGATGCGGTGCATATTACTTTAGTATCTCCGACTTCTATTAGGCAGGAGCCCTCGGCATATTTCATATAACCCGGAGTTATAAGCATAGGTCTCATTTCATCTACAGCCCTGTTATTATTTCTCGACATTCTTATTTATTCCCAGTTTTTATTTTTTATAAAAAATACGTAAAGGTCTTTTAAGTTTACCGCATTTAGCAACTGCACGCCCATTAAAGAACATAATGCGGGTATATCGTTTAACAAAGAATCCTTATCCGAAATTACGGTTAAGATATCGTTTTGTTTCAAAGTTTTAAGTTTACGGACGACCGCCCATACCGGAGGGCCTCAGCAAAGCCCCCTGATGTCGAGTACGTTAACGCCGTAATTTAATAATTGTTTGTTCTCCATTTTTACTCCTTTATAATTTGATTAGTTAAGTTTTTATAAGCCGAATTAACTTATTTAACCTTTATCGCCGCATCTAAAATACCGTTAATAAATGCCGGCGATTCGTCGTTTCCGAATTTTTTTGCGATTTCTACCGCCTCGTTAATAACGACGTTTTTGGGAGTTTCAGGCGCAAAAATAATTTCGTAAATAGAAAGCCTCAATAAATTTCTGTCCACGCGGGACATTCTTTCTATACTCCAGTTTTTGGAAATATTTTTTATTACTTCGTCGATTTTTTTTAAATTTATCAGCGTTCCATTAACTATGGAAGAAAAAAAATCGAATATTTCCGCGGTATCTTTCTTTTTATTTAAATCTTCTTTTGTTTTTATAAATCCGTCTCTCTTTAGACTTTCCACGGCAAAATCGTTATAAAATCTGTTTATTTTATAATCCAAGTTGCTTATATCGCCGTCTTCTTCGTATAAAAACTGCAACGCCAGCTCTCTTGCTTTTCTTCTTTTAGTCATATACGGCTATTTTATTTTCAGCTCTTCTTAATTTTTGCGTAAAGACTTGCCATTTCGACTGCAGACATTGCGGCATCGAAACCTTTGTTGCCCATCTTAGTTCCGGCGCGCGATATAGCCTGCTCGATTGATTCCGCGGTTATAATTCCGTAACTTACCGGAACGTTATAATGAATCGAAAGTTCGGAAATTAATTTCGTAACTTGATTAGATAAGAGGTCAAAGTGGGTGGTCTCGCCTCTTATTAAAGTTCCCAAGCATATTACGGCGTCAAATTTTTTTGTTTCCAGCAGCATTTTTACCGCCATAGGAATTTCAAATGCTCCCGGAACTTTTACGACAGAAACGCTATCATCCGCAGCGCCGGCTCTTTTAAGATAATCTAATGCTCCGGACAAAAGTTTGCCGTTAATAAAATCGTTAAATCTCGATATAACTATGCCGAATTTAAAACCGGCGGCTTTAAGCTCTCCTTCAATCAAATTAAAACCGTGCATTCCCATTGCATACTCCATTAAATTAAATAATTAAATTATAATTATAGTTTTACTTAATTTTCAACAAATGTCCCATTTTTTCTTTTTTAGTTTCAAGATAATGTTTATTGGTTTCGTTAGGACATATCTCTATGGGGACTCTTTCGACTACGCTTAGTCCGTATCCTTCAAGCCCTATTATTTTTTTAGGATTATTAGTCATAAGCCTCATTTTCCCTACTCCTATATCGACCAAAATTTGAGCGCCTACGCCGTATTCCCTTAAATCGGCTTTAAATCCTAATTTTTCGTTTGCTTCTACCGTATCGTAGCCTTCGTCTTGAAGGTTATACGCCTTTAATTTATTTACCAAGCCGATTCCCCTGCCTTCCTGCATTAGATAAAGTATTACGCCTTTGCCTTCCTCGTCTATCATTTTCATAGCCGCCTTTAACTGGTCTCCGCAGTCGCACCTCATAGATCCGAAAATATCTCCGGTAAGACACTGCGAATGGACTCTCACCAAAACGGGTTCATTCTTGTTAATTTCTCCCTTAACTAAAGCAACATGTTCTTCAAAGTCTATATCGTTAGAATAAGCTATAATTTTAAAATCCCCTGCAAATTCGGTAGGAATTTTAGATTCGACAAGCCGCTTAACGTGTTTTTCATGTTTAAGCCTGTAATTTATCAAATCTTTAATAGTTAAAATTTTAATATCGAATTTTTTTGAAAACTCTATTAAATCAGGCATCCTCGCCATAGTTCCGTTGTCGTGCATTATTTCGCATATAACTCCGTATGGCTTTAAACCTGCTATTCTGGCTATATCTATAGAGCCTTCCGTCTGTCCGGTTCTTGTTAATACGCCGCCGTTTTTACCCCTAAGAGGGAAAATATGGCCGGGTCTTACCAGGTCTGAGGGTTTTGCGTCGTCCTTTATAGCCGTTAATATAGTTTTCGCCCTGTCGTGCGCAGAGATGCCGGTCGTAACTCCCTCTTTAGCCTCAATAGAAACGGTAAACGCCGTAGTAAATTTTGACTCGTTATTAACCACCATAGGCGGGAGATCTAAACTGTCGGCTTTTTCTTCGGTAAGCGTAAGGCATATTAAGCCTCTGGCATATTTCGTCATAAAGTTTATAATTTCAGGGGTGGTATGCTCTGCCGCTACTACTAAATCTCCTTCGTTTTCCCTGTCCTCGTCGTCGACGAGTATAATCATTTTACCTTCTTTTATATCTGCAGCCGCCTCTTCTACGGTAGCTAAACTCATAATCGGTCATCTCCTTTTTTTAATGCAATCCACAATACTATAATTAATATATATGCGCTATAATTTTTAAATAAACCCGTTTTCGGTTAAAAATTCCATCGTCACGCCCCCCGCTTTGCCGTAGCCGTTTCTTTCTTTGACCGCATTACCTTCGCCGCCGCGGATAAGTTTCGACGCTCCTAAATCGTTTAAACGGCTGACGACCGTTCTTTCTATTATATCGGATTCGATATTTACGTAATCGCCGATAGTTTTATAATTAAGATTAGTTTCTCTATATGTTAACGGAATAATGCTGACTAAAAATGTATCGCTTTTAACTTCGTTAACCGTAAGGCTGATTCCGTCAATAGACGCCGAACCTTTTGCGATTATGTATTTTTCTAAATTATCGTCTATCGAATGCGTTATTTTTATGCCGATTATTATAGAGTTGCCGAGTTTTTTAGTTTCGGTTATTTTCCCTATGCCGTCTATGTGTCCTAGAACAAAATGTCCCGAGATATCCGAATTAACCGAAAGAGCCGGTTCTATATTTACGGCTTCGTTAATTTTCAAATATTTTAACGCGGACGCATTAAACGTCGCAGGCGTATAATCGAAAGATAAAACCGGATAAGCTATTTTTTTCACAGTAAGGCAGACTCCGTTAACCGAAATACTCTGCCCTATATATGCGCTTTTTCCGGCGCCTTTTACGGCTATCGAAATAACGCCTCCGCTTATAGATTTAACTTTCCCAAGCTCTTTTATTATACCGGTAAACATAAAATATACATTATCCTAAAATTTAATATATTTATACTTCTACGCTAAAATATAGCGGTCTAAGCAAATTCGGGATAATACGATAAAAATACATCGTCTTTAATTTTTTTTACGGTTAAATCTGAAAAATTAATTTTTTCGTTAAATTCTAAATTCAGCCGTCCAAACAGGTCTAATCCGTTTTTTCTTCCTAAAAAATAAGGAGTAAAGTTAAAAATTATCTTATCGCAAAATCTTTCTTTTATCAGCGAACTAAAAAGTTCCGGACCTGCTTCGACTAATATTCCGGTTATTTTTAATTCCCCGCATTTTTTAAATACATATTCCAAGTTTAATAATTTTTTACCTTCTTTAATATTATAATATACATCTGCTATAATTGCACCTTTTTCTTCTAAATGCTTTTTTCTTTCGACCTTTGCATCATCGTAATCGTTTGAAGCAAAAATTAAAACGTTTCCGCGACTTTCAAAAATTTTTGAACTTAGGGGGGTATTTAAATCAGAATCTAAAACTATTTTAGTCCACCTTTTTTTTAAAAATTTCTCCTTTATGTCTGATTTATTTATTCTAACGTCTAAAGCAGGATCGTCTTTTATAAGGGTTTTTGCCGATATCATCACGGCATCGTTGATAAACCTGATATAATGAGTATATTCTAAAGATTTAGGCGACGAGATATATACTTTTTCTGTATCGGTTTTATAGCCCAAATTTCCGTCTAAAGTAACGGCCTCTTTAACGGTTATAAAAGGCATACCCGTAGTTATGTATTTAAAAAAAATTTCGTTAATCCGATTAGCTTCTTTTGAGAGAACGCCGTCTTTTACTTCAATACCGTTATTTAGTAAATATTCCAATCCTTTTCCCGATACCAAAGGGTTTGGGTCCTTAATCGCCGATACTACTCTTTTTATTCCGGACTCTTTAATTTTATGCACGCACGGAGGAGTTTTTCCGAAATGGCTGCACGGTTCTAACGTTACGTATATAGTACCGCCTTCGGCATCTTTTCCCGCATTATTTAAAGCTATAACTTCCGCATGGGGCTGACCCGCTTTTTCGTGAAATCCTTCGCCGACTATAATACCGTTTTTAACTACTACGGCTCCGACGGCTGGATTGGGAGAAGTTAATCCTTGTCCTTTTTTTGCAAGATTTAAAGCTCTGGCTATAAAATATTCGTCTTTGTCGTATGTATGTTTATTAAGATTTTTTTTTGATGAGTTCGGAGACATTTTCGTATAACTCGTTTATATCTTTAAAGGAAAGATAGACGGAAGCAAACCGGACGTAACTTATTGCATCCAAATTTTTTAATTTATTTAAGACATGCTTTCCTATTTCTTCGCTTTTTATCTCTTTTAAATTAGTTTCCTCGAACCATTTCTCTATTGAAATTACTATTTCTTCTATGTTGTAGTACGGAACGGGCCTTTTCTCGCATGCTTTTATTAAACCGTTGAGAACTTTTTGCCTGTCGAACGATTCTCTTCTTCCGTCTTTTTTAATTATTAAAGGAGATGAAGAAATAACGGTTTCTAAAGTCGTAAACCTTTTTCCGCAGACGTTACACTGCCTTTTTCGTTTAGTAGATCTACCGTCTTTCGATATTCTCGAATCTACGACTTTGTCGTCGTCGTTAAGGCAAAAAGGGCATTTCATAATAATGTTTCATACAGCGGGAATTTGGCGCATAAAGCATGCACCTCTTGTTTGATGTCGTTTTTTACTGTTTCGTCGCCGGGATTTTTTAAAACTTCTACTATAAATTCGCCTATTTTTACCATCTCGTTTTCCTTCATGCCTCTTGTCGTAACCGCCGGAGTACCTATCCTTATTCCGCTTGTAACGAAAGGAGACCTTTCGTCGAAAGGAACCTTGTTTTTATTTACGGTTATGCCTACTTCGTCGAGTAATGCCTCTGCCTGTTTGCCTGTCATTTCCGATTTTCTAAAATCAACAAGCATTAGGTGATTATCAGTACCGCCGGATATCAAGGAAAAACTGTTATTTTGAAGCGTATTGGCAAGGGTTGCGGCATTAAACACGACCTGCCTCTGATAATTTTTAAAATTTTCGCTTAACGCTTCCTTGAAAGCCACCGCTTTTGCAGCGATTACATGCTCGAGCGGACCGCCCTGAATTCCGGGAAATATTGCGGAGTTAAGCTCCTTTTCGTATTTAGCCTTTGCAAGTATGATTCCCCCTCTGGGACCCCTTAGCGTCTTATGCGTCGTAGTAGTTACGAAATCGGCATAAGGCACTGGGTTTGGATGAAGATCCGCCGCAACTAATCCGGCTATATGCGCCATGTCCACCATAAGATAGCATCCCGCCTCATCGGCTATATCCCTGAATTTTTTAAAATCTATAATTCTAGGATATGCGCTCGCGCCGGCTATTATCATCTTAGGTTTATTTTCTAAGGCTATTTTTCTTAATTCTTCGTAGTCTATAGTCTCCGTAGATTTATTTACTCCGTAAGGAATAATATTGAAATATTTACCGGAAAAATTTACGGGGCTTCCGTGAGTTAAATGCCCTCCGTGGGATAAATCCATTCCGAGAACGGTATCTCCTGGTTTTAAAAAAGCGTAAAATATAGCCATATTTGCCTGAGATCCGGAATGAGGCTGAACGTTTGCATATTCGGCGTTAAATATTTTTTTAATTCTGTCTATTGCAAGCTGTTCTATATCGTCTATATAGCCGCATCCGCCGTAATATCTTTTTTTTGGATATCCTTCTGCATATTTGTTCGTTAAAACGGAACCCTGCGCCTGCATAACCGCAGGCGATACAAAATTTTCGGAAGCTATCAATTCCAGTGAGTTTCTTTGTCTGTTGACCTCTTTTTTTATAAACTCGTAAACTTCGATATCTGTTTCTTCAAGATTTTTAAAATCCAATTTATTTTCACCTTTTTAAATATTTTTATATATTTAGTTTCTCTATAGAGCTTATTTTATTAATTCTGTTTTCATGCCTGCCTCCTTCATATTTTGCAGACATAAACCTGTCTATAAATCTTAAGGCTTCCGTCGGAGTAGTAGTCCTTCCGCCCATCGTTATTATATTAGCATTATTATGCTCTTTAGCAACCTGCGAAGTATATTCGTCGTGTACTAACGCCGCCCTGATCCCGTCAACTTTATTTGCCGTTATTTCCATTCCTATTCCGGTACCGCATACTAATATTCCGAAAGAATTTTTATCTTTATCTTCTTTGACTTTTTCGGCTACTTTCAGTGCATAATCCGGATAATCCACGCTCTTTAAAGAATCCGTCCCAATATCGAGATACTTTACGCCTTTTTTTTCAAGCGCATCTTTTATAGATTCTTTTAATTCAAAACCGGCATGATCAGAACCTAAATATATCATGTATGTATCAACCCTCCCATTTTTTAAAGACTAACGTAGCGTTAGTTCCGCCGAAGCCGAAAGAATTCGA
>JAJYHI010000123.1:44732-74705 GCA_021784835.1 bacterium | reverse complement strand
GGTTCGTCGTTCCTTGTGGAAAGAGCTTTCATAGCGTTAAAACCCGAAATACACAGAGGCGATATAGTCGATTCGGCTCCTCCGGCTATCATTGCGTCGGCATCGCCTCTTGCGATAATTTTATAAGCGTCTCCGATAGAATTTGTACCGGTTGAACAAGCCGATACCGTACTTGCGTTAGGCCCTTTTGCTCCGGTCATTATAGAAACCTGCCCCGGAGCAAGATTTATCAAAAGCATCGGTATAAAAAACGGGGAAATCTTTTTGGGTCCGCTCTCTAAAAGCATAGTGTGATATTTTTCTATAGTCATAAGACCGCCTATGCCGGCTCCAATCCAAACGCCTATCTTGTGGGCGTTAGCATCGTTAATTTGAAGCCCCGACATATCTAAAGCCATCTTAGACGCTGCTACGGCATAGTGTATGAACTGATCCATCTTTTTAACTTCTTTTTTTTCTATAAATTTTTCCGGATCAAATCCTTTAACTTCGCCGGCTATTTTTGTCGTATAGCCTTCGGTATCAAATCTTGTAATGCGTCCTACGCCGCTTTCTCCTTTGATCATTCTTTCCCATGAAGTTTCTGCGTCGTTGCCGAGCGCCGTAATCATGGAATATCCTGTTACGACGACCCTTCTTTTGCAATTAATTTTTTCCATAATAAGAATAATTTAGTACATTGTAAATAAATTATATTATTTTGTATGTTCGTCGATATATGAAACGGCATCCTGAACCGTTTTAATTTTTTCGGCATCTTCGTCGGATATTTCTATTCCGAATTCTTCCTCGAAAGCCATAACTAATTCGACGGTATCTAAAGAATCTGCTCCGAGATCCTCAACGAAAGAAGCTTCGTTTGTAACTTCATCGGGCGTAACTCCCAACTGCTCGACGATAATCTCTTTAACCTTGCTCTCCACTGACATTTATTTTCACCTCCTCCTTGTTATATATTATATATTATGGGGACAGAATTCAATTCTGTCCCCATAACAACTTGAAAACAGAATTCAATTCTGTCCCCATCACAAATTTGATTTCTAATTCACTTCCGTCCCTGGACTACATATACATCCCGCCGTTGACGTTTAAAACTGTGCCGGTAATATAGGCTGAAAGTTCCGAACACAGGAAGAGAACGGCGTTTGCTATCTCCTCCGGTTCGGCTATTTTGTTTAAAGGAATACTTTTTTTAATGGCATCTTTTACGTCTTCAGGCAGTTTATCGGTCATTACCGTCCTTATGAATCCGGGGGCTATCGCATTTGCGAGTATTCCTCTCGCCGCATATTCTTTTGCTATAGATTTTGTAAAAGCTATAATTCCTGCTTTAGAAGCGGCATAGTTAGCCTGTCCCATATTGCCTATTTCTCCTATAACCGAGGCTATGCTTATTATTCTTCCAGACTTTGCCTTAAACATATGTTTTAATACATTTTTGGTAATATAGAACATACCGTTAAGATTAACGTCTATAACGTCTAACCAGTCTTCGTCGCTCATCCTTATAAGCAGGCCGTCTTTAACTATTCCGGCATTATTGACGAGAATATCTATTTTAGATTCTTTAGCTATAATCGCATTAACCGTATCGGAAATTTTTTCTGAATTTTTAACGTTTGAAGTATAAAAATCAAAATTTTCCGATATTTTTTTTATTTCATCCTTAACGGTTTCAAATCTTTTATCGTCTATGTCGATTATTATAACTCTTGCGCCTGCATTAAGCAAAACCTTAGATATAGACAGTCCTATTCCGGAAGAACCTCCCGTCACAACGGAAACTTTGCCTTTCAGGTCTATTTTAACGGACATAAAACGCTCCTATATTTAATGAATTTATCAATTTTCTAATTTTATTTTCTCGAATTCTTTAAGCGAATCCACGGAATTAATTGAGACTGCGTCTACATTTTTATCTATTCTTTTAATTAATCCGCTTAATACGTTTGACGGTCCAATTTCTATAAATTTAGTAACTCCAGATATTTTCTCCATATTTATCACTAAATCTTTCCACATAACCGGCGACGTTATCTGCTCTAAAAGCAGTTTGACGGCATCGTCTTTTTTAAAATAATTAAGCGACGTTGCGTTAGAAAATATTTCAAAACGCGCATCGTTAAAGCGATTTGCATCTATAAACAACGAAAGGTTTTCCTTTGCTTTAGCCATAAAAGGCGTATGAAACGGCGCACTTACAGGAATCATAACTATTTTTTTTGCTCCTTTTTCCTTAAGCAGCGCACACGTTTCATCTATAAATGACGAAATTCCGGATATCACCGTCTGAATAGAAGAGTTTAAGTTTGCTATAAAAACTCCTTCTTCATTTTTTGAAGCATTTACTTCTTTTATAACGTTTTTTATTATCCCGTCGTCAAGACCTATAACTGCCGCCATTTTACCGAAACCTACCGGACAAGCGGTCTGCATAAATAATCCTCTTTTTTTGACTATTAAAAGAGCATAATCAAAATCGACGCTTCCGGCAGAAACATTTGCGGTATATTCTCCCAAGCTATGCCCTGATACGCATTTCGGCTTTAAGCCGAATTCTTTTTCTATCACTCTAAGTATAGCAATGCTTACGGTCAAAAGTGCAGGTTGCGTATTTTCCGTCAAGTTCAACTCGCTTTCGTTGCCGCCGAGAATTAAATCTTTCATATCCTGCTTTAAGATGTCCGAAGATTCTTCCAAGATATGGCGAGCTTCGTTAAAATTTTCAAAAAAATCTCTCCCCATCCCTATATGCTGAGAACCTTGACCGGGAAAAACAAAAGCAATATTTGAATTTAAATTTAAAGATTTTTCTATTTCCATAAATTTTATATAAACAAAATATAATTAATTCGCTACAAACTTTCCTGCGTTTTTAAAAAACGCTTCCGTCTGCGAAACAATTTCATCGATAACTTCTTTGACCGTTTTTTCTTCTTTTATAAGGCCTGCTATCTGCCCGCTCATTAAAGAACCCATTTCCGCATCTCCGTCAACCGACGCCGCTTTTAATTTTCCTGTTCCAAGTTTTTCGTATTCTTCGATAGGCGCGCATTTTTCTTCAAGCTCAAGAAACATTTTTGCAAGCTTGTTTTTTAAAACTCTGACGGGATGGCCGGTCGGTCTTCCCGTAACGACGGTATCTCTGTCTGACGCTTTTATAACGGAATTTTTCCAGTTCTGATGTATATGACACTCCTTAGTCGCAAGAAACCTCGTTCCCATTTGAATGCCGCTTGCGCCGAGACATAACGCCGCCGCAAAACCCCTGTAATCGGCAATGCCGCCTGCGGCTATTACCGGAATATTAACGGCATCGGCAACCTGTGGAACCAAAGCCATAGTAGTAATTTCTCCTATATGTCCTCCCGATTCCGTGCCTTCCGCAATTACGGCATCCGCTCCGGCTTTTTCCATTCTTTTTGCAAGAGCCGTAGAAGGTATAACGGGTATAACCTTTATTCCGGCATCATGAAACTTTTTTATGTAAGGGCCCGCATTGCCCGCCCCTGTCGTAACTATCGCGACTTTTTCTTTTATTACCGCATCTATAAGCTCTTCGATATAGCTTAAATACAATATAAGATTTACTCCGAACGGTTTGTCCGTGTTTTCTTTTGCTTTTCTTATTTCCTGCACGACAAGTTCCGGCGGCATCTGTCCGGCGCCTATAATACCCAAACCTCCCGCATTTGAAACGGCCGCGGCAAGCCTGTGGTTTGACGCCCATGCCATACCGCCCTGAAATACCGGATATTTTATTCCAAGAATATCGCAGATAGGAGATTTTATCATTTTATTCTACCACCTTATTATAGAAGAAGCCCAGGTTAAACCTGCGCCTATAGCATCTATAAGCACTATGTCGTTTTCTTTAATTCTGCCCGACGAATAAGCTTCGTCGAGAGCAATCGGTATCGACCCGCTTGAAGTATTTCCGTATTTTTCCACGTTAACGAAAACTCTTTCCATGGGAAATTTTAATTTCTTTGCCGTAGCTTCTATAATTCTGATGTTGGCCTGGTGCGGAACGAATAAATCTATATCTTCCGGTTTAAGTCCGTTAAAATCTATGGCTTCCTGGGCTATATCTTTAAGATAATTTACGGCATATCTGAACAGTTCGGAACCTTTCATTTTTATATAATGCTCGCGGCCGTTGACGCTTTCGTGACTGGCCGGCATCAAAGAGCCGCCGGCTTTAAGCATTAAAATATCGTCGTGTCCGCCTTCGGAATGCATATGTGTAGAAAGAATACCGCGGTTATTTTGAATATTTGCCGTCAACACCGCAGCGCCCCCCCCGTCTCCGAATAAAACGCAGGTCGATCTGTCTTCGTAATCCGTAATTCTTGAAAGCAGATCGGCTCCTATAACTAAAACATTTTTATATTTTCCGGATTTAATAAAACTGTCGGCTACGGACAACGAATATATAAAACCGCTGCATCCAGCACTGATATCAAAAGCAGCCGCATTCTTAAGTCCCAATTTGTCCTGTACTATGCAGGCAGTCGACGGGAAAATCATATCAGGGGTGATAGTTCCGACAAGCACAAGCTCAATATCTTCCGGTTTTAAACCTGAAACATCTAAGGCTTTTTTTGCGGAAGCCGCCGCTATGTCGGAGGTCGTCAAACCTTTTTCCGCAATTCTCCTTTCTTTTATGCCCGTCCTGGACATAATCCATTCGTCGGACGTGTCCACTATATTGCACAGTTCTTCGTTCGTCAACACTTTTTTAGGAACGAAAGAGCCGATACCGGTTATTTTTGAATAAATCAACTTAAATTAAACTCCATAATTAGTTAATTTGGGATATTTTGGGCATTTGCTTCTATTTTATTGCTTATATTATGTATTATGCCTTTTTCGACGAAATGCTTTGCTACCAATATTGCGCTCGTTAAAGCTTTTGAACTTGCTCCGCCGTGAGCGATAAAAGCGGCTCCGTTAACGCCGAGTAACGGCGCTCCGCCGTATTCGTTATGGTCCACGAGCTTTTTAAATTTTTTTAAAGATTTTCTTGCCATAAAAAAACCGCACTTTGCCATAAAACTTTTATTTATCTCTTCCCTTAAAAGATTAAAAATCGTCTCCGCCAATGTTTCCGCCGCTTTCAATATAACGTTTCCCGTAAAACCGTCGCAAACGACGACGTCAACTTTGCCGTTAAACACTTCCCTTCCTTCCACGTAGCCGTAAAAATTTAAATCGGTATTTTTAATTATAGCAAATGCTTCCCTCGTCAGATCGTTACCTTTAGATGCTTCTTCGCCGTTGCTTAACAATCCTACCTTTGGATTGTCTATTCCTTTCATAAACGAAGCATATTCCGAACCCATTATGGCAAATTCCGCAAGATGATAAGGTTTAACGTCAACGTTAGCCCCTGCGTCTATTAAAACGGTATATCCTCCGACTGCCGGCATAATCGTTGCAATCGCAGGTCTGTCTATTCCGTTAATTCTTTTAAAAACAAACATGGCTATAGCCAGAGATGCACCGCTGTTTCCTGCGCTTATAATTGCATCTGCTTCATTCTTTTTTACTAATTCGTAAGCGATACGCATTGAAGAATTTTTTTTATTTCTTACTATAGCCGAAGGCGAATCTTCCATCGTTATGCGTTCAGGCGCATGAACTATTTTAATTCTGGAGCCGTTATAGTTATTTTTTTTAATAGCATCCTTTAAAACGGTTTCATCGCCGGTTATAGTTATTTCTATATCCTTATTGGACTCAACTGCGGCTATAGCTCCCATAACTTCAGGTTCCGGAGCCTTATCGGAACCGAAACCGTCCAAAGCTATTCTAATCATTAACAGTCTCCAAGTTTGCGCATGGTATCCGCTTATTTAAGATTTTTCCTGCGCTTTTTCTGCTACTATTTTTCTACCTTTGTAAGTTTTACAGCTGGGACACATCCTGTGCGGAAGAAGCGGTTCGCCGCAATTAGGACATTTTGAATAATTAACGGGCGTAAGGCTGTCGTGCGTCCTTCTTTTATCCCTTCTGCATTTTGAATGTCTTTTCTTTGGATTTGCCATTTGAAATTCTCCTGTTTATCTTATATAAAAAAATTATAAAAATCTATGCTATATTATTAAATTAAAATTATAAAAAGTCAATTTCATTTTTCTAACGCTATTAAAATATTATCGTCGGACGCCTTAAAATCCGCTTGATCGGAAAATATTAACCGCTCGGCCCTGACTGCCGACCTTATATCGCCGGAAATATCGTTTATGATTTCTATATAGTCCTGATTTAACGCCTGAATTAAGATTTTATGAACTTTATGATTCTGGTGAAGATTTAAATTAGTGCGCAATTTCCTTGAAGCATCAAGAATATTCAGCAATACAGCCGAGTATTTTAAAGAATCTTTAAAAATTAAATCGTTTCTAAATTCCGGCCAAAAAGATTTATGTATGCTTTTATCTTTTTCATATCTTTTATAGAACGACAGATAGAGTTCCTCGGTTATAAACGGCATGAAAGGCGCAAACATTTTAACGGCATTTAAAGAAATAAAATACATAATATTCAGCACGGTTTTTTTTCTTTCGGAGCTTTCTTCGCTTTCGTCCCAAAACACGTTTTTTATAATTTCAAGATAATTATCGCAGTATGAATTATAGAAAAAATCTTGAAGCGTTCTCATGCACAGAGAATATTCATAAGACTCCATATAATTGCCGCAAGATTTCAGCGTGTTTTCGAATTCCGTCAATATCCATTCGTCTATGCGGCTAAGTTTAAGGTCTTTTACATTTTTTTCGTAAGGATTAAAATCGGATTCTACGTTCGTTATCAAAAATCTTGCGGCGTTCCATATTTTAATGGTCAATCTTCTGCCGTTTGCAACGTCTTCTTCGCTGAAACGAAGATCCTGTCCTAAATTTGCCTTAGATGCCCAGTATCTTAGGGCGTCTGCCGAGTACTTGCCGGTTATTTCTTCGGGGCTTACAAAATTTCCCAAGCTTTTAGACATCTTCTTGCCGTTTTTGTCCAAACCCCATCCGCTTATCATTACGTCTTTAAAAGGTATGTCTCCCGTATGATAAACGGATTTTACAACCGTATAAAAAAGCCATGTGCGGATAATTTCCTGCGCCTGCGGACGCAGCCCCATAGGATAAATAGTATTATAAAGTTTTTTGCTCTCGGCGTCTTCGTATGACCATAACGAATTTATAAGAGGCGTAAGCGAGGACGTCATCCAAGTATCCATAACGTCGTTTTCGGGAATCAATTTGCTTCCGCCGCATTTTTTGCATTTCATGTTTACCGGCATAATTACTGCGGGATCCACGGGAAGTTCTTTTTCTGATGCGACGACGACTTCTCCGCATTCCGCACAGTACCAGACCGGAAACGGAACTCCGTAAAATCTCTGCCTCGAAATATTCCAGTCCCATTTAAGATTATTAATCCATTCGTCGTATCTGGTTTTCATAAACTGAGGATGCCAGGACATCCTGTTGCCTGCGTCTATAAATTTTTCTTTATTTTCTAAAATTTTTATAAACCACTGTTCTGCTAAAATAAATTCGACCGGAGTCGAACATCTGTCGTGAACTCCGACGTTATGATTCAGAGGCTTTTCCAACTTTATCAGCGACATTTTTCTTAAATCTTCAACTATGCCTTTTTTAGCGTCCCTGACGTTTAATCCTTTATAGCCGCCGGATAATTCGTTTAATCTTCCCGACCTGTCTATTATAATTGCCGTGTCTAAACTATGTTCTTTCCATTTCTTAACGTCTTCCGCATCGCCCCACGTACAGACCATCATAAGACCCGAACCGTAAGACATATCTACGGACTCGTCATATTTAACCGGAACGTTTTTATTGTATAACGGAGTTTTGACGCTCTTTCCTTCCAAAAAACGATATCTTTCGTCCGCCGGATTAGCGTAAACGGCGACGCATCCTCCGAGCAGTTCGGGACGTGTCGTAGATATAATAAGGCCTTTACCTTCGTCTGATTTAAATTCTATATCGTACAGTACGCCTGTAAATTCTTCCATGACTACATCTGCCTGAGCAAGAGAAGTCCTGCACTGCGGACACCAAAGTATAGGTTCGTTGCGCCGCTCGATAAGACCTTTGCCGTAAAGGTCTAGAAACGATTTCTGAGCGGTCTTTCTGCATCTTTCGTCTATCGTGGAATACGATAAACTATAGTCGGCGCTTATTCCGACCGATCTCCATAGCGATTTATATATATCTATTCCTATTTTTGTTTCTTTAAGGCACAAATCTATAAATTCTTCTCTCGTAATTTTAGATTTATTGATTTTATATTTTTTTTCTACGTAACGTTCGGTCGGAAGACCGTTGTCGTCGAAACCCATAGGATAGAAAACGTTATAACCCTTCATCCTTTTATATCTTATAATAAATTCCGCCTGCGAGTAACTCATTACGTGTCCGACATGCAGATGCGCCGACGAAACATAAGGAGGCGGAGTATCGACCGAATAAATATCTTTTCCTTTATCTTCCAAAGAAAATTTATAAATATCGTTGTCTTCCCAATATTTAGATATTTTTTCCTCTACCGACTTGTAATCGTAATTTTTAGGAAAATCCTTGAAATCTATAAAATCGTTCTTTTCTTGCATAGTTTTTCAAGTTTAGCAATTTTTTATTAAAAAATCAACTTTAGAAAACAAAAATATGATATAATAATTAAAATGTACCAGGTGCTTGCACGAAAATATAGACCAAGGATTTTTGACGAGATAATAGGGCAGGATGCAATCGTTCAAACTTTGAAAAATGCGGTAATAAACGATAGGCTTTCCCACGCATATATATTTACGGGAACCAGGGGCGTAGGCAAAACATCCATTGCAAGAATACTCGCAAAATCCATTAACTGCGAAAACGGTCCGACTGTAAATCCTTGCGGCGTATGTTCGGCCTGCGTCCAAATTCAGAACGGAAGTTCTGTGGACGTTATAGAAATAGACGGTGCATCGAATACCGGAGTCGATTCGGTAAGAGAGTTAAAAGAAAACATAATATATTCGCCGCAAAGTTTAAGATTTAAAATCTATATAATAGACGAAGTCCATATGTTATCCAACAGCGCGTTTAACGCTCTGTTAAAAACTCTGGAAGAACCTCCCGCTCACGCAAAATTTATCTTCGCCACTACCGAAATCCATAAAGTTCCGGAAACTATTTTATCGCGGTGCCAGAGATTTAACTTTAAACGGATACCGACGAAAATAATATTCGAAAAATTGAAAGAAATAGCTAAAGCAGAAAATATCAACGCAACAGATGAAAATTTTATGATTATAGCATCTCTTGCCGACGGTTCTCTGAGAGATTCTCTTTCAATTTTCGATACCGTTATATCTTATTTTGGAAACAATATTGAAGAAGATATTTCAGGCGTGCTTGGACTTACGTCTAAATCTATAACTTCACAACTTATATCTTCTATATTCAATAAAGATTATGAAGGCGCGCTGAAAGCGGTAAAGGAAATTTACGAATCGGGATCAGACTTAAGGCAGTTCATGAAACAAGCGGCGCATTATATAAGAAACATAATAATCGTAAAATTACGATATAAAGACCTTATATACGACTTAACCGACGAAGAAATTAAAACGATAGAGCCGCTTGCGGAGCAAAAATCCCTTGAAGAGCTTTTAGATATGCTCGACGTAATGATAAACGCCGACGTTAAATTTCAAAGGATTTCTTCGCCTTTATTAATGATGGAATTGACGATTTTCAGGCTGTTTAACGTTCCCGATAAAAAAAACGTGACCGAACTTATTTTAAAAATCGACGAATTAAAAAATAAAACTAAACATAATTACGGAACGGCAGAATCGATAAAACCTCATACATCTATAGAAATAAAGCCTGCCGAAAAACAAAATATAATTATAAATAACCGGTTGAACGAAGGAAAATACGTCAAGGCGAAACCGGTTGAACGCACAACTTACAATGAACAGGTTGAATATGCGAAACCTGTTGAACATGCCGAAACTTTTGAACGGAACGAGCTGAAAAAAGATTCGGGACAGCTTTTGGAACATGAAAAACTATTCGAACATTTTTCAAAAATGGATGAAAAGTTGAATGAAAAAGAAAAAACAACAAAACCAAAAAATTTTCAAACGGCTTCGCCGATAACGGAAGAACGTCTTCAAAAAGATTTTCAAAAAGACTTCGCCGAAAAAACAATAACGGACGATAAAATAATCGAAAGCATAAAAGAAGTATTCGGCGATAGTATTAAAAGAATAGATAAAATATAACGCATATTAAAAGCCTATTGAAAAGTTAAACGTTTGCAAACGTTTGCAAAAAAATAAAAAATTAAATAAAATATAAAGATATATTTAAAAAATCAATATAATGGAGGCTAATAAAATGTCGAAAAATATCGCCGGAATGTTAAAGCAGGCGCAGAAACTTCAATCCGATATGCTTAAAATGCAGGAAGAATTGGGCTCTAAAATAGTAGAAGCAAGCGCAGGCGGAGGAATGGTTACCGCAAAGGTAAACGGAAAACAGGAACTGCTTGAAATAAATATAGATAAAACAGTCGTAAATCCCGATGACGTCGAAATGCTTCAGGACCTTATAGTAGCTTCTATAAACGAAGCTCTTAACAAGTCTAAAGATATGGTAACCGGAGAAATGTCCAAATTAACGGGCGGGCTTAATATGCCCGGTCTTTTTTAACAGGCCGCTTAATGTCTTTAAACCATTCGGATTACGTCAAAGATATAGTATTCGCATTTAAAAAACTCCCCGGCATAGGAGAAAGATCTGCAAGAAGACTTGCATTTTACTTATTGTCACAGAACGAATCCGTAGCCTACGGTCTTGCGGATGCAATAAAAAATGCCAAACAAAACATAAAATTATGCCAAAAATGTTTTAATTTAAGCTCCGACGATATCTGCCATATATGCGGCAACCCGTCCAGAAACGGAAAACAGCTGTGCATAGTAGAAAATCCGGAAATAATATACGTATTTGAAAAAAGCGGAAATTATAACGGTTATTATCATGTCCTGCACGGTTTAATAAATCCTCTTGAAGGTATAACGCCGTCGGATTTAAAGCTAAAAGAGCTTGCAAGCAGGGTAGAAAACGGCGGTTTTGAAGAAATTATTCTTGCGCTTAATCCAAATTCCAACGGAGAAGCTACCTCTATTTATATTCATAAAATTTTATCGCCTTATAACGTCCGCATTTCCGCTTTGGCAAGAGGAATACCGATAGGCTCCGATTTGGAATACGTAGATAAAGACACGCTGTCGGAAGCTCTTAATTACAGAAAAAAATTCGATTAAGATGAACAATAAGGTTTTACTTATATCGGTTGACAACCTCAGATACGACTGCGTTAGCTATATTAAAAACAGACCTCATCTGAAACAATTTTACGTCGAAAATTTAGTAGATACGCCCACGTTAGACGAAATCGCCGAAAACTCCACGGTTTTTACCGATTGTTTTTCCACCTCGAGCTATACGACTGCGGCGCATGCCTCTTTATTTACCGGATTGTTACAGCCCAAGCACGGTTTAAGGCCTTTTTTTTATAAAAAAATGAGGACAGACTGCGCGACTCTAGCGGAAATTTACAAAAATAGCGGCTATAAAACCATATTTTATTCAGACGTTATAGAACTTTTTCAGCCTTTGGGGCTTACCAAGGGATTCGATTTTATATATGCAAACGATATTAATCTGCTTTTTAAACAAATTTCGGCTTTAGAAAACGAAAAGGTATTCTGTTTCATACATCTTTTCGACATTCACGAACCTTATATTTTTTCGCAAAATTATAACGAAAATCATTATAACGACGACTATTTTGCATTCATAAATAAAATGTCCTCTTTATACAAAATACCCGTTCAGAATAATAATCCTTTCACTCTCTGGAATAATTTTTCCGGAAAAGTAAATTACGGGGTGCAAATTATGCTTCCCCCATACATTTACGGGGTCAATAAATTCGACAAAGGGCGCTTCAGGCTTATATACGGTTTTTTAAAAAATGCCGGATATTTTAACGATGAAAATATATATTCTATTTTTGCCGACCACGGAGAAGGCAGAATAGTTTTCTACGATATGCCGGTTTTCGGCCATATGGGCGAACTTTTCGACGAAGTCATAAAAATACCGCTGATACTGCATGCGCCGCAATTAGAAAAAGGAGTAAATAATAAATTAGCTTCTATAGTAGATTTATTTCCGACCTTGATCTCTTTATCCGGTTTAAAGGTCATTCCCGACGATAAAAGCGCCCCATCAGGTTCAAATTTAATCGAAACGGACGGATTATCTTTACTTGGAGAAAAAGAAAGAGAATACTGCTATTCGGAATTTTGCACGCAAAATATGTACAACGAAATAATGCAATTTTCCGCCGGCGTTTATGACAGAAGCAAAAACGGCGCCTCTTTTAAAGACAAGTATTTCCTGTCTCAACGCTCGATAAGGACTAAAGACCGTAAATATTTATTCATTCCGGATAATATTTTGCAGTCGGAAGCAAAAAAAATCTTAGAAAACATTAATCTTTCCGATGAAGACTTTATAATAGAAATGTTTAACTCAGTTATGAGAAAAAGGGTCGGCAAACCAGAATACCTGTTTCTCCTCAATTCGCTTAAATCGAAACAGACTACCAGACAAAACATTTATCAAAGCATGATAACTTCGGAAATTTATAACAGGCCTAAAAATTATTATTTCGACCTTATAAACGACCCGCTTGAAGAAAATTTCAATGCATTAAATACTTCTCTATCTGATTCCATAAAATATATCGAAATATTAAACGAAATAGAAAGCCATTCATTTATAAGCGAAAACTTATTCGACGATAAAAGCGCAACCGGCAAAAACGGCGCACGCATTATATTTAACCAGCCGGAATCCGATAAAAACATAGCGGCTGAATCTCTTGCGCTTCTTGAACAAAAAATTTCGCTCGGTATAGAAATTATTAAAGAAGCGGAAGACAGATATGGAGATAAAATCGGCATAGCATTCACGGGCGGTAAAGATTCAACCGTTTTATTAGACTTGATAAGACGCTCGAAAAATGGGAAAATACCTTTTAAGGTTATTACCATAGATACGTCGGCAGAATTCCCCGAAATTAAAGAATTTATGGAAAAATTAAAATCCGCATGGAACTTTGAAATTGTAAAATACTCAAACAATGAAGCACTTCGGCAAAAATATCCTATAGCTAAAGATAAAACCGACTGCTGCAACACCCTTAAAACTATTCCTCTTAAGGAGTCTATTAAAGATCTTCATCTTAAAGCTATGTTTACCGGAATAAGAAGGGATGAAAACGAAGCCAGGGCAAACGAATCCTATTTTTCTAAAAGAAAAGACCCCCACCATTTCAGAATTCATCCTTTGCTTCATTTTACGGAAAAAGATATATGGGATTATATCAAGTTTAATAATCTTCCGTACTGCAATCTCTACGAACAGGGTTACAGATCTATAGACTGCGCGCCCTGCACTCATAAAACCTCGGAACAAGATGCCGCCGAACGCTCCGGGCGCTCACAGGATAAAGAAGCCGCCATGGACAAACTGCGTCAGCTTGGATATTTCTGATTAAATTTGTGACGGTGACAGAATTGAATTCCGGTCGCCGTATTTACAATTTTTCGACACCTTTTTTCGCATTGACATATTTTAAAAAAACTAATAAAATAATAGTTTTCAATTATAAAATCTTTCTTAATTATTAATTAAGATATTGAATAAGCTAAAAGCCTGTTCGGTATTTTTAAAAAATTATTTAAATTATAAATTAGCGCAATGTTTGACGGACTTAGTTCAAAACTCGAAAAAGTTTTTAAAAACCTTAAAGGTTACGGAAAGCTGTCTGAAAAAAATATAGAAGACAGTCTTAAGGAAGTCAGGCTTTCTTTGCTTGAAGCCGACGTAAACTACCTTATAGTAAAAGAGTTTATAGAATCCGTAAAAAATAAAGCCGTAGGCGAAAAAGTAGCCGACAGCCTGACCCCTGCCCAACAGATTATTAAAATAATAAGGGACGAATTAGTTGAACTGCTGGGAAACAACGAGCCTTTAAATATTAAGACAAAGCCTCCCGTCATCATAATGCTAATAGGTCTTCAGGGTTCGGGTAAAACGACTACTGCGGGAAAACTCGCGCTTTATCTTCACAGAATGAAACGCAGCGTATATCTAGTTCCCGCGGACGTTTACAGACCGGCGGCTATACTTCAGCTTAAGAAAATCGGCGCAAGCATAAATATTCCGGTTTACGAAACGCCGGAAGAAAATGGGAAAATCCTGCAAAAGCCCGACGAAATAGTTAAAAGCGCTATAGAAATAGCCGAAAAACATGCATACGATACCATAATCGTCGATACTGCCGGACGACTCGAAATAGACGAACCGTTAATGGACGAGCTTAAACTTCTTAAAAATAAATTTAATCCAAACGAAATATTATTCGTAGCAGACTCCATGCTGGGGCAGAGCGCGGTTACGGTAGCAAAAACCTTCAACGAAGCTCTTGATATATCAGGGGTCGTCCTAACGAAAGTTGACGGCGACGCAAGAGGCGGAGCGGCTCTTTCTATTAAAAAAACCGTCGCCAAACCGATTAAATTCATAGGCATCGGTGAAAAACTCAGCGATTTCGAAGTCTTTTACGGCGACAGGATAGCCGACAGGATACTCGGCATGGGCGACATATTAAGCCTTATAGAAAAAGCCCAGGAGTCTATTGACGAAAAATCTGCTAAATCTATAGAAGAATCTCTTAACAAAAAAGATTTTACGGTTAAAGATTTTGCCGAACAGCTTAAAATGATGTCAAAAATAGGCGGGATTACTCAGATTGCAGGCATGATACCCGGCTTTTCAAAAATAAAAGATAAATTTAATTCTGAAGCGGCTGAAAAAGAGATAGTTAAAATTAAGGCTATTATTAATTCTATGACGGAAAAAGAAAGGCTGAACCCCGACATATTAAACGGCGGAAGGCGCAAAAGAATCGCTTTAGGAAGCGGCACCACCGTCAACGATGTTAATATCTTTATAAATAAATTCGAAGAAGTAAAAAAGATTATGAAGTCTTTCAAAAAGAACAAATTGGGTTCTTTAAAAAATATAAATAATATTAAAAACATGTTTAACAAAGGAGATTTCAAGTGGCGGTAAAAATCAGATTATCTAGAATCGGTTCTCACAAAAAACCTTTTTACAGAATCGTGGCGGCTTCCGGAGAAAAAGCCGTGCAGAAAAAATTTATAGAAATACTGGGGACTTATAATCCGTGCGCCGATAAAGGCGTCCAGTTTAATATCGATAAGGACAAATTCGACAAGTGGGTAAGTTTGGGGGCAAAACCCAGCGATACCGTTATGGCGTTAGTAAAAAAACAGGCTAAATGAATCCCGTTTATATAGATATAGGGGAATTTATAAAACCGCACGGTATCTTAGGCGAACTTTTATTTAATCTATACAACCCCTTGTCTAACGTTATGGATTCTGAATGCGAACTTTTTATTAAAGAAAACGGCGCATATAAAAAATTAGAAATCGAAAAAATCAGACGGGCAAACAAAGGTTATCTCATTAAATTAAACGGCGCAGATTCTATTGAATCTGCGGAAAAGTTTAAAAAGACTTCCGTTTATATTAATAAAGCCGATATTAAATTGGATAAAGACGAATTTTTAATTTCAGATTTAATCGGTTTAAACTGCTATAACGAAAAAAAAATTAACATAGGGTCGGTTTCGGAAATTTACGGAGGAGAAACAGACGTTATGGAAATAAAGTCCAGCGCTGCAGTTTACCTGATTCCTATGACGGCTGAAAATATCGAAACTATAGATATTAAAAATTCAAAAATATCGGTTAAAAACGAAAATAATTATAGAATATAAAAACATGAAGAAGGTAATAGACGTTATATCTATAATGCCGGAATATTTTGATTCGTTTTTAAAAAACGGTCTTATAGGAAAGGCTTTAAAATCCGGATTAATGGAAATAAATATTATTAATCCCAGAGACTTTTCAAGCGGTAAATATAAAAGGGTGGACGATAAAATATACGGCGGGGGGGCAGGTCAGCTGTTAATGGCGGAACCTATTATTAAAGCCTTCGAATATTCCGTAAAAAATTTTAAAAAAAATTATAAAACCGGAAAAAAAGTTGTAGTTATAATGTCTCCATCCGGAAAATTGCTCGACTCGGATACCGCTTCGGAAATGTCCGATTTTGACCATATTATAATAATTTGCGGAAGATATGAAGGCATAGATGCAAGGGTAGCCGATTTAACGGGAGGAATAGAAATATCGATAGGCAGTTATATACTGTCCGGCGGCGAAATCGCTTCGATAGTTTTCATAGAATCGGTAAGCAGATATTTTAAAGGTTTTTTGGGCAATCAAGAATCGCTTAAAGAGGAAAGCCTTTCCGGCGATTTTAAAAAAATATTAGAATATCCCCAATATACTAAACCAAAAACGTTTAGAAATTTATCCGTTCCAGAAATACTTCTCAGCGGAAATCATAAGCTGATTGAAAAGTGGAGAATGGAAAAAGCATTAAAAAAAACGGAGCAAATAAGAAAAATTAATTAATAATATAAACAAAAGGAGAGACTTAAATGAATATCGTAGAAAAAATCGAAAATGCGTCGTTAAGAACGGATGTTCCTCAATTTAAATCGGGAGATACCGTCAAAGTATATCAAAAAATAAAAGAGGGCGACAAAGAAAGAATTCAGGTTTATGAAGGAGTGGTTATTGCGAGAAAAGGAAGCGGTATCAGGTCGGCTTTTACAGTAAGAAAAAATTCTTACGGCGTCGGAGTCGAAAAAACTTTTTTGATTAATTCTCCGCTAATCGATAAAATTGAACTTCTTTATCAGGGAAAGGTAAGGAGGGCAAAATTATACTACTTAAGAAAGAAAAAAGGGAAGGAAGCTAAAATAGAAAGGCTCGATATGGTTCAGCAGCAGCAGTAAGTTAAAATGAAAGCTGAATTACGTTTTAGGGTTATTTAATTAACTTTTTTTAAATATTGATGATATACTTATAATATTAAACGAATTATCGTAAGTATAATTATAATTAATATTTAATGGAGGTTTTATGGAATCGCAAAAAACGGCTGTCGATAAGTTTACCGAATTTATAGGATCGGTACTTGGAGTTACCGAGGATAGATTTCAGAAGATTTTAGACGAATTTATAGTCAGCCATAATTTCGGCAAAAAAGAATCTGAAGTTTTTTCCCAAAAAATGAAAGACATATACGATACAAATAAAAAAAAATTGATGTCTATAGTAGACGAATCCGTAAAAAAAGCCCTTAGCAAAGCCGATATAGCCAGAAGTTCCGAAGTAAAAGGATTAGAAGAAAAGATCAATATGCTTGAAGAAAAAATTAATAAACGGTCCGGCGCAAATTCTAAACATAAAGATACTTCTCGTTCAGCTAAAACTAAAAGCATCGGCAACAGTATTAAAAATAATAAAAAAAATAATTAATTATGCTATATGACTTTAAAATCTTATAGGGTTATTATAAAAGGAATCGTTCAGGGCGTAAATTTTAGAAATTTTACAAAACTTGAAGCCGAAAGAATCGGCATAAAGGGTTATGTAATGAATACTCATGACGGTCATGTAGAGGCATTTTTTGAGGGCGAGGAAGAAAAAATTAAGGAAATTATTGCTTCCGTGCATGTCGGTCCGCCATCGTCGAGAGTCAAAGAAGTTAAACTATATGAACAGGACGGGCTTTCTAATTTCAAAGATTTTAAAATATTAAGATAATTCTTAGTCTGCTTCCGCTATAGGCGACGGATCGACGATAACCGTCAACTCGCCCTTTGTTAATTCAGGCCTGTTTTTAATTTCTTCCGTTATAGTTTTTACGTCTTTTGTTTCTATAAATTCATAAATTTTAGTTAGCTCTTTTGCGTAGCATATTTTAACGCTACCCATTATTTCGTTTATATCTGCAAGCAGTTTTTCGACGCTTCTGCCTGGTTCAAAAAGTATAAAAACCCTTTTTTCATCCTTTAATTTTGCAAGTAATTTTTTTCTTTTTCCCTCTTTTTTAGGTAAAAAACCGATAAAAGTAAATTCCGAAGTATTCAATCCCGATGCCGATATTGCGGTTAATACGCTGGAAGGACCGGGAATAGGAACTACTTTTATTCCTTTTTCGATACACAAGCGGACTAAATAAGAACCGGGGTCGGATATTAAAGGCGTCCCGGCTTCGCTGACTAAAACGTAATCTCTGCCTTTCATTATACCGCCGGCGATAGCGTCGGCAGCCGATTTTTTATTATATTCGTGATATGGAATTAAGCGTGTTTTAATATGATATTTAGAAGTTAATATCCTCGTTTTTCTGGTATCTTCGCAGGCTATAAAGTCCGCTTCCCTCATTACTTTTAACGCTCTTATAGTAATATCTTCGAGGTTTCCGATGGGCGTCGCCACGACGTATAATACGCTCATAAAAACTATGCCCAATCCCTTAAATATCTAAAATCAATATTTATGGTCCGTTCAGAAACCTTTGCTATTAAAGGCATACGTCTTTTATACTGCGATTTTTTTATTCTTTCATATATGTTGTTTACGATATTTTCTTCAAATCCTAAAGAAATTACTACTTCGGGTTTATACATTTTATCTATTAAGAGATACATTATATCGTCCGCAGTTTTATATGTAAAACCCAGCTCCGATTCATCCGACTGCCCTTCCCACAAATCGGCAGACGGCGGTTTATTTATAATATTTTTTGGGATGCCGAGATGCTCCGCAAGCTGATAAATCTGAGTTTTATAAATATCTCCTATTGGATTTAAAGCTGAAGCCATATCGCCGTATAAAGTTCCGTAGCCCAGAAGCAGTTCCGATTTATTGCTTGTCCCAAGGACTAACGAATTTAACTTATATGAATAATCATACAGAATAGACATCCTTTCTCTGGCCATTTTATTGCCTTTTCTAAGTTTTAAGGCGATATCGCCTGCAGCATCGGCATTTTCGCTTTTCTCGGTCTCTTTAGACTCGTTCTTAAAATATTCGTTAATCTGGTTAGATATATCTAAAACGTAATATTTAATGCCTAGCGTATTTACAACTTTTAAAGCATCCTCGATACTTGACTTGGAACTGCTTTCATAAGGCATTATTAGAGCCGTTACGTTATCTTTTCCAAGCGCGCTTACAGCCAAAAAACAAGACACAGCCGAATCTATACCTCCCGACAAGCCCAAAACTACGCTTTTTAACCCCGCCTTTAAAACCTCGCTTTTTATAAAATTACCGAGATGTTTATAAAATAAAGGAAAATTTAATTCGTCTATTTTTGGCAGTTCAATTTTATGATTCATATAAATCTTTTCACTTAACTTTATTATTATCTATTATACTTTCTAATTCTTTAAGGGTCAGATTTAAATTTTCGTCGCGTAAAAGAGGCGTTTTAAATCTTTCGTTATTAAGCAGATTTAAATTTAATTCCGCTATAATTTCTCCTGTTTCTATATAATCTATTTTGCTTTCGATATCGCCCGAAGGGTTTATTGCACATGAACCGCCGGAAAATCCTATGCCGTCTTCAAAACCGACTCTGTTTACGTATATAACGTAACATTTATAATAGAAAGCAATAACGGAAAGAAGTTCCTCCCACATATTAGTCGAATTAAATTTGTTAAGTCCCGAGGTTATACCTCTCGCCGGAGAAGCGGAATTGATAATAATTATATGAGCGCCTTTGTTAGCGGCGATATAAGACGACGAAAGATGCCAGGCATCTTCGCATGTCAAGACTGAAATTTTAACGCCGTTTAAATCGAAAACGCCGAAACCGTCTCCCTGTTTAAAATATCTCAATTCTTCAAACATGCCGTACGTGGGCAGATAAACCTTTCTGTGAATATTAATAAGTTTTCCGTTAGAAACGCAAAAAGTCGAATTATAAAAATTAAAATCTGCGTCTTTTTCTACGAAACCTGCGATAACGGCAATATTAAGTTCTCTCGATACTTCATAAAGAGGTTGGAAGACGGCGGCTTCATCGGAATTAATATCGACGCCTAAATCGTAAACGGAGTCTTTTAAAAAGTAGCCCGTGAGAGAAAGTTCCGGAAAAACCACTATTTCCGCCCCTTTGTTTTTTGCTGAGGAAATAATATTAATATGGTTTTCTATATTTTTTTCTAAATCCCCCATTTTGGGGTCTGTCTGCGCTAAGCAGACGTTTATCCGGTTATTGCTTTTATTTATCATTCGAGAATATTTTCAAAAAAAATTAATTTAATCGAACCGCGTTCGATATATTCAATAGAAATTATGCCATAGTAAATTGTTTTATTGTAGTTTTTTATATTAGACGCAGACGACTGCATTAAAAAAAAATCAGATACTTCAATAATAGTTGAAAGTTTTCGTTTGTTCACCGCTTCGTAAGGTTTACCGAACCGGTTTTTAAACCTTGTCTTTACTTCTATAAAATTTAAATTGCCGCTTTCGTTTTCGGCAATAATGTCTATTTCGCGTCTGCCTTTTTTAAAATTTTTTTTAATAATTCTGTATCCTATTTTTTCTAAAAACTCTGCCGCAACCGCTTCTCCTTCGTCTCCCTTAGCTTTATTTAACGACTTGTCGTTCATCTTTTTATCGTTTATATTTAGATTCATTTTATCCGTTAATTAATTTACATATTGATATAATTAATATATCACATATGCCATATGGCTATTATATAATAATAATCATCTTTATATATACTAAATCTTATTAAATATTAAAATTTAAAAGTTTTCCTGTGAATTTTCGTTAATCCGTATTTTCTAATATTTTTTTTATGTTCGACGGTTGCGTATCCTTTGTGTTTTTTAAAGCCGTATTCCGGATATTTTTCATCGACGTCCGCCATTAGTCCGTCCCTAAAAACTTTAGCTATTACCGATGCGCAGGAAACTACTTTTACCCTGTCGTCGCCTTTTATTACAGGTATTACTTTTAATCCGGAAATATCCGATAAACCTTTCGGCACTATAGGACCGTCTATAATTACGACGTCGGGCTTTACCGATAAACCGTCAAAAGCTCTTTCCATAGAAAGCATAGCCGCCTTAAAAATATTAATTTTATCTATTTCCAAATTAGAAGCGATGCCTATAGAATAAGATACGGCGGAACTTAAAATAATATTATAGAACTCTTTTCTTTTTGGCTCGGTTAACTGTTTGGAATCTTTTATACCGGTAGGAATTTTATTTTTATCTATTATAACCGCCGCCGATACTACCGGCCCTGCAAGGCAGCCTCTGCCGGCTTCGTCTATTCCGCATATTTTTAACGGCATAAAAAAGCCTCTATTCTTTCTGCGCATCTTTCTTTTCCCAGCGAAAATATCATTTCGTATATAGGAGGACTGACTTTTTCTCCTGTAAAAGCAAGTCTTATTATCATGGCTTTTTCTTTCATAGTCCATCCGTTCTGCGAAAAAAAATCGTTAAATGCATTTTTTATTAATTCTATTGAGACTTTCAAATCTTCCAAATTTTTTGCGTCTGTAAAAATCTTATCGTCCAAACTTATTATAAAACCCTTAAAAGACGACAAAAAATCCACATCGTTTTGATTAAAATTAAATTCGTTAATAACGCCCGTATTATATTCAACGGTTTTATTTAAGAAAAAATCTAATTTCCGTCTTAACTCGACGAGAGTTTTGGAGCGGGATTTAAGGGAATCAACAAGGGCAGCCGTTTTTATGTCTTCGTTAAGCAAGGTTTGAGAGTCTTCCGATATATCGTTTATAAGTTTTATTAAGGTAAACGGGTCTTTCGATTTTATATAATGGGAATTGAGCCATAATAATTTTTCGGTATTAAAAATAGCGGCGGATTTGCTTATGTTTTTTAAATCGAAAAATTTTATAATTTCATCCATAGAAAGAATTTCGTCGTTACCATGAGACCAGCCGAGCCTAATGAGATAATTAACTAAAGCTTCAGGTAAAAATCCTTCCTTTTTGTACTGGATGACGGAGGTAGCGCCGTGCCTTTTAGAAAGCCTTTTGCCGTCAGGACCGAGTATCATGGAAACATGAGCAAATTCCGGCGCTTTAAAGCCTAAAGCATTATACAGCATTATCTGTTTAGGCGTATTACTTACATGGTCGTCGCCTCTAAGCACGTGCGTTATTCCAGACAAAGCATCGTCTATGACTACGGCAAAGTTATATGTAGGAATTCCGTCTTCCCTGACTATTACGAAATCGTCTATTTCTTTGTTTTCTATGCTTATAACCTGATTTCTTATTAAGTCTTTGAAAAACGTGGCGGACCCTGCTTCTCTGCCCACTTTAAACCTTATAACGTGCGGCGTTTTTAGCATTTCGGCATCAGGCTTTAATTCACGGCATCTGCCGACGTACATAGGTTTTTTGTTTTCGGCTATAAGTTTATTTCTGTCTTCTTCTAAAAGCTCTTTTGAGCAAAAACAATAATAAGCCTTTCCTTCTTTTAAAAGTTTTTCTACGTAAGAATTATAGATATTAAGACGTTCGGATTGATGCAATATTTCTTCGTCAGATATAATAGACATCCATTTAAGGCTTTCTATTATATCTTCTTCAAATATTTTTTCGGAACGTTCAAAATCAGTGTCTTCAATTCTTAAAACAAATTTTCCGCCGTTATGTTTGGCATAAGCATAGTTAAAAAGAGCCGTCCTTGCTCCGCCTATATGCAGATAGCCCGTAGGACTCGGAGCAAATCTTGTTTTTATTGTATCCATAATAAATATTAAGGAGTTTATAAATATATTTAATATATAACGATAGAAGAATATCCGACTACGCTTGAATAATCGCCGGTAACTTCTCCTGAATTGGTATATCCTATAATTTTTGCTTTGGTTCGTCCGGCCATTTTGGCGACGTTAATCATTATGGATGCGGGGATAAAACCGCACATCGTAATATCGTTTAACCTTACTTTTTCGTACAAACCCTGTGAATTTAAATCCAGTATTTCTTTTATCGCGATATCGTCCTTATATTTTGCCGACTCGGCCGGTTCGTAATGAGTCATATCGGAACTTGCTACTATTAAAACATCGTCCATTAAATCTAATTTTTTTAAAGCGTTATATATAGCTTTTGAAGCGTTAACAACGTCATTGTATCTGATAAACGAAATAACTATAGGAACTATAGAAAAATCTTTTTTTAAATTGTATATGAGCGGAATCTGAACTTCAACGGAATGTTCTTTTAAATGAGCCTGTTCGTCGGCAATGAAAGGACTGTCTGCGCCGTCGATAATAGCATCGGCAAGTTTTGAATTAATCGGAACGGAGAAATCTCTAAAATCATATTTTCCTTTATTCATTACCGAATAGTCAGCTCCCATACCAGTATGGTTCGGACCTATAATAATTATATTGTTTTTTATATCGATGCTCGAATATCCTTCGTAAGCAATTTTTCCTGAATATACGTAACCGGCGTGCGGCGATATAATCCCGAATGCATCTATTTTTTTGCCGGCAGCCGGTATAACCGCTTTAAAGGAATCTATGAAATTATTTATGTTATTTAATCCTTCCGGATAAAAATAACCCATTACCGCAGCTTTTCTTATCAATTTAAAGCACCGTCCTAAGTTAATCGAATTTTAATTGCGAGCATATTTTTTGCGGCTAAATGTAAATATAATATTGTTTCTAATCTTCTAATTAATACATAACAACCTTTGGCTTTTATAAGCGCATTCGAAGATATGCTCTCAATGACATTTACTAAGTTATATATAATATTATATCACTAACTTTTTATTTTACGACTCTACATAAATCAAAGTTTCATCCGGATTTACGCTGTCCCCTTCTTTTATGTAAATCTCTTTAACCGTTCCGTCTATAGGAGTATGTATTTCGTTTTCCATCTTCATCGCTTCTACTATTAAAACGGTATCGCCTGCCTTAACCGAGTCCCCTGCTTTAACCATAACTTTCGTAATTCTTCCCGGCATAGGCGCATAAACGTCTCCTTCTCTTTTCGGCGACGGCCTTTTCGACCTTGCTATGCTCTCTCCGACTATTTCGCCGCCTGCGCTTGGAACTATTTCGGTAAGCGATTCTATGACGACTTCTTCCAAAGTTCCGTCCACGTTTAAAAAGAATGGTCTTTTTTGGTCGGATTTATGTCCGGCTCCGGCAATTTTAATTTTATAGCTTTCGCCGTGAACGGTAACGATAAATTCGCTTGGAGCTAGTCCCCCGTCTTTTGCAAGAATAGAAGAATCCGAAACTTCAGGCGTTATATTATTACCTTCGGATAAATTTTTTAGAGCATCCGTATCAGTGGGTTTTGAATAGTCGGGAAGACTGCCTTCTTTTTTTGCTTTAAAAAATTCTAAAGCTATATTCGGAAACAATACGTAAGACAAGAAATCCTCTTCGCTTATATCGAACTCTTTTATATCTTTATATTCCTTCGACATTTCCGGTTCTAATAAATCTGCCGGCCTTACGGTTACTACTTCTTCGTTTCCCAACACCTTTTTCTGTATCTCCGGATTAATTTCAGCGGGCGGTTTCCCGTAATAGCCTTTTAGGTAGTTTTTAGTTTCGCTTGTGACAACTTTATATTTTTCTCCGGTTATTACGTTAAGAGCGGCCTGCGTTCCTACAATCTGCGAGGAAGGAGTTACCAGCGGAGGATAACCGAAATCTTCCCTGACCTGAGGTACTTCATAAAGCACCTCCTCCATTTTATCGAGCGCATTCTGTTCCTTAAGCTGGCTTGCAAGATTAGACATCATTCCGCCGGGAACTTGCGTCACTATAATGTCGGCATTAATATTAGTATATTCGCTTTCCAAAGAAACGTATCTTTTTCTGACGCTTCTAAAATAATCTGCGACTTCCTTAAGTTTTTCAAGGTCTAGATCGACGTCGTAGCCCATTTCGGATAACGTAAAAACCATGGATTCGGTAGGCGGATGCGACGTTCCGCAAGACATGGAAGAAATCGCCGTATCTATAATATCCGCGCCCGCTTCTACGGCTTTAAGAAGGGACATAGAAGCAAATCCGCTGGTAGAGTGGGAATGAACGTGAATCGGCAGGCTTATTTTTTTTCTCATCATAGAAACCAAATTGTAAGCGTTTGCCGGAGAAAGCAATCCCGCCATATCTTTTATACATATAGTATCAGCTCCCATGTTTTCAAGCTCTATTGCCATTTGAGTAAAAAGTTCGTTTGTATGCACAGGACTTGTTGTGTAGCATATAGTAGCTTCTACCGTCTTTTTTTTCTTTTTTGCGATTTCTACCGCTTTTTTTATGTTTCTAAAATCGTTAAGGGAATCGAAAATTCTAAATACGTCTATGCCGTTATCGGCGCTTAAAGAAACAAATCTTTCTACCACGTCGTCGGCATAATGCCTGTATCCGACTAAATTCTGACCTCTCAAAAGCATCTGCAGCCTCGAATTTTTATATGCCTTCCTGACTCTTTTAAGTCTTTCCCACGGGTCTTCTTTTAAAAACCTAAGGCATGAATCAAAAGTAGCTCCTCCCCACACTTCTAAAGACCAGAACCCTATATTGTCCAAAACGTTAGCTATCCCCAGTATATCGGGCGTTATCATTCTTGTAGCCAAAAGAGACTGGTGCGCATCTCTTAAAACTGTTTCCATAACGCCTATTTTTCTTATGTAAGTTTTTTCTTCCATATATTCAATACCTTCCTTTTAAATTCCTATTAAATTCCATAATAAGCCGCAATAGCAGCCGATATTGCAAGTATTCTGTCGAAAGGATCTTTCTGCAGTTTATAATCCCTTAAATAAAGTCTTTCGTCTATGAAGTGCGTATCGAAATTTCCTTTTAAAAAATCATCGTCCTGAACTATCCTTAGCTGAAAAGGTATAGTAGTTTTAACGCCTTTAATAACATATTCGTCTAAAGCTCTTTGCGCTCTCCGCACGGTTTCTTCCCATGTCCTGCCGCTTACTGTCAGTTTTGCAATCATAGAATCGTAAAAAGGCTGGATTACATAATCTTTATAAACCGCGCCGTCTATTCTTACTCCAATTCCGCCCGGAGAATAATAAGCCGTGACTTTTCCTGTGCTCGGAACAAAATCTTTTCTGGGATTTTCTGCGTTGATGCGGCATTCTATGGCATAACCCCTCATAGAAACGTCTTCCTGCTTAATGTCGAGTTCTTTGCCCATAGCTATCTGAATCTGTTCGCCGACTATATCGACTCCCGTAACTATTTCGGTGACGCTGTGCTCAACCTGTATTCTGGTGTTCATTTCCATAAAATAGTAATTACCGTTTTTATCGACGATATATTCTATTGTTCCGGCATTGCGGTAGTTACAGGCTCGCGCGGCTTTTATAGACGATTCGCCCATTTTTCTGCGGGTTTCTTCGGTAAGTATAAGGGACGGAGCTATTTCTATCAGTTTTTGATGCCTTCTCTGTATGGAACAGTCTCTTTCGCCGAGATGTATAATATTGCCGTAATTATCCGCCAGTATTTGAAACTCGATATGGTGGGGTTTTTCTATATATTTTTCTATGAATACTTCCGGATTGCCGAACGCTTTTTCGGCCTCTGAACGAGATAAAGAAAAATTTTTAACAAGCTCGCCGTCGTTAAAACATATCCTGATTCCTTTTCCGCCGCCGCCGGCCGAGGCTTTTATCATGACGGGATAACCTATCTTGTTTGCGACTGCAACCGCCTCTTCTTCCGATTCTACGCCGCCTTCCGATCCTTCTACTACAGGCACTCCGACCGATTTCATAAGCCTTTTGGATTCTATCTTATCACCCATCATCGCTATAGTTTTAGATGAAGGGCCTATGAATATTACCCCCCGTTTTTCGCAGACTTCCGGAAATTTTGGATTTTCCGATAAAAATCCGTATCCAGGATGTATGGCATCGGCGCCTGTATTAATAGCTAAATCTACTATCCTGTTAATATTCAAATAACCCGATATAGGTCCAGGTCCGACTAAGTAAGCTTCATCCGCCTTTTTTACGTGAAGAGCCTGACCGTCTGCTTCCGAATAAATAGCAACGGTTTTAATTCCAAGCTCTTTGCAAGCCCTGATGATTCTGGAAGCGATTTCTCCCCTGTTGGCTATCAATACTTTTTTAAACTGTTTCATAAAATTTTTATAGACTTATCTTCTTATATTACTTATATTATCAGAAATATTTTAATTAGAAAAACGATTAAGGCTGAGTTCGCGGAAGCGGTTTGTATTATATAAGAAATCAGTTAAATTTTTACAAACAGCGGTCGATGATTAATTTTAAACCATTATTTTAAAAAAGTCAAACTAATTAGGGATTTAATATGTATTTTAGAGAATTTTACTGCCCTGCAAAATAGAACCGTTCAGTTCTTTTTTATAATTTCTCCAGTGAGGAATAAATTTATCCATAATTTCTTTAAATCTTTTATTATGATTTATCTCGATAAGATGCGTCAGTTCATGAACTACAATGTATTCTATACAATAAACAGGTTTTTTAATCAGTTCTAAATTTATCCATATTCTTTTTGCTTTAATATTGCAGGTGCCCCATTTAGTCTTCATGCGTTTTATTCTTATCTCATTAGCAGAAACTCCCATTATTTCCTGCCATTTATTAAATATGCCGAAAAGTTCTTTTGCTAATTCTTCCCTCTGCCAGCGTAAAAAAACTTTTTTCTTTTCCTCTAAATCTGCATTTTTTTTTACGTAAAAATCTATATTTTTATTATTATTTATAATTATATAAGGTTTTCCGCTATATTCGATAACGTTAAGCAAATATATTTCTCCTTTAAAATAATGGCTTTCTCCAGAAACATATTCCCTCGGAGTTTCCCTCGGCCTCTCTTTAAAGCTGTTTACGTGTTTTTCAATCCACGACAATTTTGATATTATAAAAACGCGGACGGACCGGTCGTCCATTCTCCTAGGCACCGAAACCCTTATCTTTCCGTCAGGCGGAAGAATGTTTAAATGAAGATTTTTAATATCTTTTTTTAAAACGGTTATACTAAAACCGCTTATTATTATTTCCGATTTTATAACCGTTTTATCGCGCTTTTTTTTAAAAAATTTAAACATAATCTATTGACAATTCTTTTTTATATCGGCTTTTATTAAAAAAATCGGATATGGAAAGATTAAATATTCGGATTAAAGTAAAATTTTAGCCAAATTTTCAATCGTCGATAATATTTCTTCTCTGGTTTTGAGATTTTTTAAGGTAAGTTTTTGTTCCTCGGCTTCTCTTTCGCCTATTATTGCTACATATTCTATTTTTTTCTTATCGGCGTATTTTATCTCTTTGCCTATGTTTGGTTCGGACGAAACGCAAATTTCGGCGCTTATTCCTTTTGAACGAAGAAATTTGGCTGTTTTGTACGCAAAAGGCTTTTCTTTTTCAGTTAAATAAACTATATATAATTTTACGGGCGAAGAAACGGACTGAATGACGTCTGCATTTTTTTGGATTATGATGTCTATTATTCTTTCTACGCCGAACGATATTCCGCACGCGCCTTCGGGACGGGCGCCGTAAAGTTCTACGAGATTATCGTATCTGCCGCCTGCGGCAAAACTTCCTATGGCGAGGTCTTTCGATTTTATCTCGAAAATAGGTCCTGTATAATATCCCAGACCCCTGACTAAAAGCGGGTCGAATTTTATAACCTCGGTAGCGTCAGCGGTTGCGGCTACGCCGTTTCCGGCTTTTCGCCCGTTTTCTATAACGGAATTAAGCTCTTCTATACCTTCGACGGCTCTTTGTTTAATGGATTCTTCTTTTATTTCTGCTATAAGACGCTCTTTTAAAATAGATAATTTTTTTGCGTTATCGGTTGCCGGGTCTAAATCGATAATGCGCATAAACGAACGATAATTTTCTTCGCATATGCCGTTCTCTTTAAATTCTTTAATTACTCCGGCTTCTCCTATTTTCGCCGTTTTATCTAAAGCTCTCAGCGCCGCGTCTTTTTTGATTTCGTCTATGCCTGCGGCGTTAATAATACCGTCGAGTATTTTTCTGTTATTTATAATTATTTCGTAATCTCCCATGCCTAATTTTTCAAGAGTAAAAACGGCTAAATCTATAAGTTCGCTCTCGACGTTCATGGAATATGAGCCGATTATATCGGCATCGGCCTGATAAAATTCCCTGTATCTTCCCGCCTGGGTATTTTCGTACCTGTAAACTTTGCCTATTATGTATCTTTTAAAAGGTTTTGTAAGCTTTTCTGCATTAGTAGCGTAATACCGCCCTAAAGGAGAAGTAAATTCAAATCTTAACCCAAGTTTACGTTTTGCCTTATCTTCAAAAACATAAATTTCTTTTTCTACTTCGCTTCCGCATTTTCGGGAAAGAAGCTCGAAATATTCAAAAACGGGAGAATCTATTTCTACAAAACCGTAAAGGACAAAACATTCCCGTATAGTTTCGATAACCCTTCTTCTTAAAATCATCTCTTCCGGAAGAAAATCCTTTGTACCTTTAGGCGGCTGGACTAATTTGCTCATATTAAAGCGCTATATACACGCACCCTTCTTTTGAAAGTTTTCCTATTTTTTCCACGCCTGCAGGCACTATTTTTGCGTAATCCGGTATGTCGCCGTCTTTGAGTTCAAACATATTCATAGCGTTGCGGCAGACATAAATATTTACTTTATCGTTCAAAACGGCTCTTAACTGCTCTTTAAGCTGAGAATGATGCAGGAGTGCGACTACCGCAGGACCTATAGCTACCACGTTTATTTCTTCCGTTTCGCTTATAGCGCTTGTATTTTTAATGACGCTCATTAAAAGACCCGGGTTAATAGTTCCGTTTGA
>JAJYHI010000123.1:0-44131 GCA_021784835.1 bacterium | reverse complement strand
CCGGTATATGCGCCGCTTTTTTCAAAATAAACATTTTGAGACGATAGTTTTATAAAATCATTGCAAGTTTTAATGATTTTATAAGTTTCGGCAAGAGATGTAAAAGGCGGAGCAAATATAAGGTCGGAATCTAAACCGCTTAAATTAGACCTGCTTTTCAATCCGTTAACGAGGTCAAGAAAAACGGCAAAATACTTCTTAATATCTTCATCCGTTTTGTTCATTTTAAAATTTGCGGCAATTATCTGCTTTCTCATAATATCCCCTAAATAATATTATTCGATAGTTTAAATTGTAAATTAATTGAAATTACGGCTTATAAAATAATAGATCGTAGTTTCTTTATTAATCGGGATTAAGTTAGATCAATTAGAAAAGACTGCCCAGCTATCGTTCCGACGACTTCACATATAATTATAGAATGATTTTGCTTAACGCATAATATCGGAAACTACGCTATGGCATCTTTCGCAAACATCAGGATAATCTTTATAAGTTCCGACCGCGGCATCATACTTCCAGCACCTTGCGCATTTTTCGCCTTCTGCTTTTTCGACTTCCGCTTCCGTTATATCGGCTTCGGAAGATTCCTTTTTTTGAAGAGCTATACCCGATACTATAAACAGGTCTTTCAATTCGTCGCCGTTGATTTTACTCAGTATGCCATAGTCTTCATTGCTTGCCTTTAAAACAATCTTAGCCTCTAAAGAACTTCCTATAACTTTTTTATCCCTTGCTTTTTCTAATGCGGATAAAACTATATTTCTTATTTCTATTAATTTATCGAATTTTTCTTCGATATCAAAATTTTGTAAATTTTCGTCGGGTTCGTCAAAATTTTCAAAAAATAAGCTTTCAGGTTTTAAAGACCTTTTAAAATATCCCCAGGTTTCAGAAGCCGTAAACGGTATAATAGGCGCAAGGAATTTAATAAACGCGTTTAAGGCATAATTCAATACGGTTTGAACGGAACGCCTTTTTAGCGAATCTTTCCCTTCGACGTACAGCATATCTTTTACTATATCTAAATAAAAAGAGGAAAATTCTATAAGAAATTTATAAATACCCTGATAAACGAGATGAAAATCGTAATTTTCGTAATACCTTAAAATATCCTGCGAAATAAGGGTAATCCTGTGCAGCGCGTATTTATCCAATTCCGATAAATTTTCGTATTTTACTGAATTCTCCGTTTCTTGAAAATCGTATATATTGCCCAGCATAAAACGCAAGGTGTTCCTTATCTTTCTGTATCCTTCGGAAAGCCTGAGTATTATTTCCTGCGATATTCTCATATCGTTTTTGTAATCCTCGGACGCCGCCCATAATCTCAAAATATCGGCTCCGTATTTATTGATTATTTCATCGGGGCTGATGACGTTTCCAAGGGACTTAGACATTTTTTTCCCTGAACTGTCAACGACGAAACCGTGAGTCAAAACCGTTTTATAGGGAGCTCCGTCGTCGGTCCCCACCCCTATTAAAAGGCTTGAATGAAACCATCCCCTGTGCTGGTCCGACCCCTCAAGATATAAATCTGCCGGAAATCCGACGGTTTTAATCTCTTCGTCGTTTTTAAGAACGCAGTAATAACTGACGCCGCTGTCAAACCATACATCCAATATATCTTCTTCTTTTTCAAAATCTTTTGAACCGCATTTTTCGCATTTAACTTCTTTTTCGCTTAAATTTATAAAATATTCGGCGGGCTTGTCAAACCATACGTCTGCGCCGTATTTATCGAATTCTCCGGCTATTTTAAGCGTAAGGTCGTAATCTATATATGCTTCGCCGCAATTTTTGCAATAAAATGCAGTTATAGGCACGCCCCACGACCTCTGCCTCGAAACGCACCAGTCGGGTCTTGTTTCAAGCATGCCCGAAATTCTGTCTATGCCCCACTTCGGTATCCACTTTACTTTTTCTATCTCTTCCAACGATCTTTTTCTTAAATTATTTATTTCCATAGAAACAAACCACTGCTTGGTAGATCTTAAAATTACCGGTTTTTTGCATCTCCAGCAATGGGGATAGGAATGATCTATTTTTTCTTCCAGAACTAACGCTCCGACTTCCTTAAGTTTTTCTACGACATGAGGGTTGGACTCAAATACGTGCATTCCCGCAAACGTTTCTACCTCGGATAAAAACCTGCCTTCGTTGTTTATAGGAGCATAAGCCGGGAGGTTATACTTAAGTCCTACGGCATAATCGTCGTCGCCGTGGCCTGGCGCTGTATGCACTAAGCCGGTTCCGGCGTCTTTTTTAACGTGCGTACCTAGTATAAGCAGTGAATCTCTGTCTATAAAAGGATGTCTGGCTTTTTTATTTTCAAGATTTTTGCCGTTTGTTTTAGCTATAATTTTAAAATCGCCGTATCCGAATTTTTTCATTAATTCTTCGGCAAGGCTTTCCTCTAGAATGAAAATTTCATCGCCTTTATCGACGAAAACATATTCAAAATCGGGGTGCACGGATATCGCAAGATTAGAAGGCAATGTCCAAGGCGTGGTAGTCCATATTACCGCAAAAACGTCTTTGCCGCCGGTTTTAAAGCTGCCTAATATTTCGGAAATATCGGAATTAATCCTGAACTTTACGAAAATAGACGGCGAAGATTTTTCGGCATATTCTACTTCGGCTTCCGCAAGAGCGGTTTTGCAGGACGAACACCAGTATATAGGTTTGTTTGCTCTGTAAAGCCCGCCGTTTTTTATGAAATCGGCAAGTTTTCTAACCGTATTGGCTTCATAGGCATAATTCATAGTCAGGTAAGGGTCGTCGTATCTTCCTATGCTTCCAAGCCTTTTAAATTCCTGCTTCTGAATATCGACAAACTTTGCCGCATACTCTCTGCAAAGTTTTCTCTTTTCGCTTTTCGAGATAGAGTCTTTAGATTTTAAAGTCTTATCTACGTTATGTTCTATGGGCAGTCCGTGACAGTCCCAACCCGGAATAAAAGGAGTACGGTAGCCGGACATCAGTTTAAACCTGACTATAATATCCTTTAATATTTTATTTAAAGCGGTTCCAAGATGAATGTGCCCGTTTGCGTAAGGAGGTCCGTCATGAAGGATAAAAGTTTTATGCCTGCTTTTCGTTTTCTCCGTTATGTTTCTATAAAGTCCGCTTTCCTCCCATTCTTTAAGGAATTTTTCTTCCGTAGCTTTTAAATTAGCCTTCATCGGAAAATCGGTTTTCGGCAAATTCAGCGTGTCTTTATATTCCATAATAGTAATAGTCCCTATAATCTGTCCATTTCCGTCCGCATCAAAGACATGCTTTGATAAACGCGGACGTAAATATCGCGAAAGCGATAACGACAGCAAATTAAATTTCAGTTATTAAGTCTTTATTTACGCAGTTGATTAAATCTCCGTTATCTATCCAACCTTTTATATTTTGGGCGCATATGCGAGAAATATCCGCAATAGATTCAAAAGTCGCTCCGCCTATATGAGGAGTAGCTATAACGTTAAAATGAAAAATTTCGTCGCTTATATGAACAGGCTCTTTCCAGAATACGTCAAGACCGGCCCCTTTAATTTTTCCGCTTTTCAGCCCTTTTATCAAAGAATCTTTATTTATTAATCCCGCCCTTCCGACGTTTACTATGCATGCACCTGTTTTCATGAAGCCTACCGTTTCGTCGTTGATTAAATTTTCCGTATTTTTTTCAAGCGGAACTGCAAGTACTATATAATCTGCCGACGGTACAACTTTTTTAAAATCTTCGTCTACGGTACCTGCAAACTTAATACCGAGTTTTTCCGCATAGCCGGCTTCAGGCTTGCTGTGCTTCAAACCATAAATTTCAGGATTAAAAGGTTTTAAAATCTTTATTAATTCCTGCCCTATACCGCCCAATCCGACTATTGCAAATTTCTTGTTGGTAATACTGCCGCCTATAGGACGATTTGCAATAGCGTGATTTATAGAATCGACGCATCCGTTGTAATCCCTTGCTAAGGCTAAAATAAAAAACAGCGATAATTCTGCGACCGAAACGGCGTTAAAAGTACCGGCAGTCGGCACGTTAAACACTAAAACGCCTTTCTTTGATGCATAATTTATATCGACGTTTTCGTATCCTATGCCGAACTGCTGGATAATTTTTATATTTGGAAAAGATAAAACGTCTTCTCCGATAGGAATTCCCGCATTAACTATTAAAGTCAAATTTTCTGAGTCTTTAGCGTCGCCGGACTTCTTAATCCAGCTTAAAAAATCTTCTTTATTTGAATAATGCCGCACATTATGTTCCGCAAGGAAAGGCTTTAAAATATCGTACATTTCCCTTGACCTTAATATTACGGCAATATTCATAATAATTTGATTTTTTAAGCTATTCTAAATTAAAGTAATTTTGTATTATTTTAAACTAATTTTTTGCAGATTTATTTTTTTTATTTAATTTTTCCGACACTTTTACGGCGGCTCTCAAAGTTTTAACCGTCGGTTGAGCGGTGCTTCCTTTCAAAGAACCTTCGCCTTTACATAATTGTAATTTTTTATCGTAAGTATATTTATCCGGGCAAATATATATGTGCTGTTTACCTTCGAATTTATTAACTTTAGTTTGCGGAAGCGCATTATATCCTTTTAGACTTCCTTTACCAACGCAAAGCTGAAGTTTAGGATTAAACGAATATCCGAGCGGACAGTAGTAATGTCTTGCATATGATATTCCAGAAAAAAAAGATATTGCAAAAATAGAAAACAATGCCGCAATAGCTGATAACTTAAAACTTTTCATAAATTTACCCCCGTTTAAATTTAATTTTAATTATTATAACACTTAAGGTTTTATTTGTGAAGATTTTTATAAATGCCTCAAGAAATGCCGCATTGAAAGAAATTGCAGGAAATTGCGTTGAAAATAAAAAGTATATAAATTATAATAATAATATGAAATTAATACATTCCGCCATAAGAACTCGCGATCTCAATAAATCGCTAGATTTTTACGTTAAAGTTTTTGGATTTGCCGTTAGGGAAAAAAGATATATAGAGGCACATAAAACCACTTTAGTTTTTCTCAAAAGCCGGAATGCTGACTTTGAAATAGAACTTATCGCCGACGACAATCCGAAACCTCTTAACGATTGTGAAAATTCTTTTGCTCATCTCGCTTTTCAATCCGAAAACATAGACGAAGACGCAAAAAAAATAAAAGAAGCCGGCGTAACCTTTTCCAGAGAACCTTTTCTTTCTATGGACAAAAGCATGAAAATCGCCTTTCTCAACGATCCCGACGGAATTATTATAGAAATAATAGAATATCTGAAGAAATAAAGCGCATTTGCGGAATATAATATCCCGCATAATTTATTAATTATAGCCGATACGCCCCATTATTTCCAAAGCCTCTTCATCTGAAACATCGTACCAATTCTCATAAACCTGGGCAACGGCATGAAAATCGTACGGCATCTCTAGAACTACCGTTTCATCGGCTAATTTACTTATCTGCACGGCAATATCCCTGCCCGCAACCGGAACGGCTACTACTATCTTTTTAACCCGCTGTTTTTTGCACAACATTATCGCCGCTCTGATTGTTGAACCTCCGGCAATTCCATCGTCTATAAGAATAACCGTTTTATCGGCAAGATTAGGGAGCGGTTTCCCTTTTCTTAAAACAAGAATCCTTCTTTTGATTTCATTTTTTTGGGCGGATATTATGCCGTTTATTTCTTTTTCGGAAAGATACCATGACGACTGTCTGTTTATATAAATACTTCCGTCTTCCGCCACTGCGCCGAAACCGGCTTCGGTATTATCGGGAAAAGGCAGTTTTCTCACGATGATAATCGAAAATTCCGCATTTAAATATTTTGCAACTTCAAAAGCAACCTCAATTCCCCCTTTCGGAAGGGCAATTACGGTTACATCTTCGCCTTTATATTTTCCTAATGCTAGAGCAAGTTTTTCTCCAGCTTCTTTTCTATTTTTAAACATTTAAAAAGGATAGTTTATTAAATGCTTCTCTTAATTTAATAATATCCGGTTTATCAAAAAAGTCAAATTAGATTTCACTTAGTTACACGGAATTTTAAATTGCCTGCAATAAATCTATGAATAAATTTTATTATGAGATAATCATACGAGATAATACAATTATATAATAATTTGGAGTTGCGTTTATAAACGATATAAATAAGCATATTGTTGTTCTGCCCTTTTTTATTTAATATGTTTTTGCCTTAAGCGGACAAAAAAATGTTTCATATGGTATAATTAAAACAAAGATAGAACATCAAGCATAACTATATTATTAATTTTAGGTTGTAAGGATTAAAAGGGGGTAAATAAAATGACGGATGAAAAGAGATGGAATCCTGCGAATATAAAAAAACATTCGGCAAGCGACGAATCCGATGCCTATAAAAACAATTTGTCTTATAAAAATATGTCCGTATGCAAAAGTTGTCATAATATTTATCATAATAAAAGATGGGTAAAAGACGAAGAACTTTATAAATCTGCCTTAAAGAAGAAAGAAAATATAAATTATACTATTTGCCCGGCATGTTTAAAAATAAAAACAAAATTTTACAATGGAGTCGTCGAATTAAGCGGCGGTTTTTTATTCGAACATAAAAGCGATATTTTAAATCTTATAAATAATACTGCAGAAAAAGCGGATTATATAGACCCTTTGGAAAAAATCGAAAATATTGAAGAAAACGAAAAAGAAAAAACTATTACAATATATACTACAAGCGAAGACCTTGCCCAAAGAATCGGAAGGAACATAGAAAAAGCATATAAAGGCGAAGTAGATTATTCATTTTCCGAAAGAGATTTATTGTTAAGGGTTTACTGGAAAAGAGAGTCATAAAAATAATTTATTTTACTGATTTTTTCGTTCATATGCTTCTATTCCCGAAAAATAATTAATTGCTTTGCATGAGTCCTGTTGACTAAAGACCTGTAAAGAAATATCCACACTTAACCCTTCGCTTATATCTTTAGACCTAAACTCAGAATTTATTTCAATGTTAATTTTTTCAAAAATTATTTTGTCAAAACTTATTCTATTTTATATTTATTTTTTTTAAAGCAAATAATTTTACATATTCGGCTATGGCAATAGCTTCTTCTGCATCTTTCTTAGACGGTTCTATAATATCATCATATCTAACTATAACCGCATAATTTGTTATATCGTCTATATTTAATCTTTCAAGTTCGCTAAAAGCATTATCTATATTTTTGCAGGCTTGTAATAATTCCGATATATCATGCGTTTTATTAATTTCTTTATTGTTATAAACCAAGTAAGTTTTTAAAAATTTTTCAACCGCCTGTTGACAGTGAAAACAAATTCCTTCTGCGGATGCTTCATTGCTATTATATAATATTTTAGCATCTTTTAAATCGTTTTCAGCTTTTTTTAATAAAACGACAACGGATTCTTTCATATATTTACGCCTTCTTTATTAACGTAATACGATAAAAATCCTGTATCGTTTTTTTGATTTTTATATATATCTTTAGATTTAATAACAATATCGTTCGATATGTTATTAACAGCCATTCTTCTACGAATATTGCGCAAAATCATTTTCATATCTTCTTTAAATATATTTTTATCAATTACTACAAAAAAATCCCAATCACTGCCTTCTTTATAATCCCCTCTTGCCCTTGAACCGAATAAAATTATCCTCTCCACCTCATAGCCGGCTTTTTCGACTTCTTCCATAATTATTTTTTTTGCGATTTCAAGGTTTTTATCTAATGCCTTTTCCATAATTTTATTATAGCATATTTTAATTTATGAAATATTTGTTGGGTCTTGAAGCCGCTTACGGACTCCGCCGCGCGGAATCGGCTCACTTTTCAATAAAGGCGATAAGAGGGTAGATTAATTTATTTTATAATATTTTAAACCTAAACATAATAAATCTTTTTATGTTGTCATTTATAAGTTTTACTTATTTTTTTAAAACCTCATCATCTCTTCTAACTTTATCCCGTTAAGCACATATACAAATACCGTCCCGACGTAAGCTCCAGTCTTTGCTATTATTCTGTATCCGTAATAATTAGCGGTCGCTTTGCCGTATTGTCTTGCCTGTTGGATAGTATTATTGATAACAGGTTTAATACCTTTTGGCAAATTATCCCAGCCAGCCATATTGGTGTTTTTAACCTCTGCGATATTACCGCCGCATATCTTGTAATTTTCGACAGCCCAATATGCAGGTTTCGGAAAGCCCTGCGTGCGTCTTATAATGCTTATGAGTTTACAGCCCGACATAGTCGTAGTTAAAGGCAAAGCGTTATAGGTATAAGCTCCGCTGACATAAGTATAAGGACTGCCGGTATTATACACCCGCATCGCAAGTTTATTAAAATTATGGTCGGACTGGTTGTAGGGCGGGCTTAGGACGGAAAAAGCGCAAACAGAGTTTGCGGAAAATATGACAAGCGAAAGTATTAATATTTTTATTTGCTTTTTAATCATATCTATCCTATTCCTATATTAATATATGCGATTGTCGGTCGGACTGACTTATATTACTTTACCAATAATATATAATATCAAATTTTTAATTAAAAGAACTAATTTTTTGAAAAAATAAAACGATTATCTTTTCCGTATTGAATATCTTGCCGTAAAGAATATTAAAATCGGTTGATTTAGAAATTACGTCAAGGTAGGATATTGTCTGAAATGCCTTATTTACTGCGGTTTTTAAATGGCTGGGGGAGAAGGATTCGAACCTCCGTAATGGGAGTCAGAGTCCCAGGTCCTGCCGCTAGACGATCCCCCAATTTAAATTTCTTGGAATGAATAGCTGAATAATATTTACAAAATAGATTATATAATATTGCGGTACTTTAATTCAAGAAAATTTTATATTAAAGATAATTTTATATTAAAATACGCCGTAAATTTTATATCCGCAGAATTTGCATTTTCCTTCGCCCGCTTCGTCGGCCGCTTTAATCACGTTATTTTCCAGAATATTATAACCCTGCCTCTTTATTAAAAGTTTTCCGCAGGAAGGACAGGACGTATCTTCATAGCCGTTCAAACGTATATTTCCGGCATAAATATAACTCAATCCTGCCGACTTACCGATATTATAGGCATTTATTATCGTTTCTTCCTCGGTTACGCGTCCGTCCTGCATCTTGTATAAAGGGAAAAACCGCGAAATATGCCACGGCAGATTTTTATCTACCGAAACTATAAAATCCGCTATTTTTTTAATTTCTTCATCATTGTTATTGTATTCGTCTATTAAAAGGGTAGTCAGCTCTAAATGCACGCCGTTTTTATGAAACAGTTTTACCGATTCAAGCACCGGCTCAAGTCTTCCGCCGCATATTCTCCTGTAGCTCGTATCGTTAAAAAATTTAATATCGACGTTTGCGGCATCTAAAAGTCCTTTTGCCGCATTTATGGATTCTTCCGTATAATATCCGTTGGTAACGAAAATATTTTTTAATCCTTTTTTATGAGCTATCTCCATGACGTCTAAACTATAATCGAAAAAAACAGCGGGGTCGGTATAGGTGTATGAAATCGATTTGCAGTTTGCTTTTAATGCATTTTCTACGACGTCTTCGGGCGGCGTTTTTTCCAGGCTTTTAAAATATTCAAGATACTGCTCAAAATTTTCGTCCCTGTATGTTTGAGATATGTCTGCGTTCTGACAGCCTAAACACCTGAAGTTGCATCCTGGGGAAGCGATTGAATAAGAACCCGTTCCCGGCATAAAATGAAAAAGCGGTTTTTTTTCTACCGGGTCTACGCTCTTTGCTACTAAGATACCGTAATTTATAGTGTATAGAACGCCGCCTATGTTTGCGATTGTTTTGCAAACGCCCGTCATGCCTTTTTTAATTTTACATTTATGGGCGCATATAAGACATTGCACAAAATCGTCGGATTCCAATTTATGGTAAAGCCTGATAGCGTTCATTTTTAATTAATTATCAATTAATTTATAATTTAATTTTAACCGATTACTATTATATCATAGCGTCTTAAACTAATTATCCTATATTAATTATACATCAAATTTTTAAATTATTTCCTAGATATATATTTTAAAATTGCATTTTATTTTTTATTTATGTAAAATTAATTTCAAGTTTAAATTTTTAAAAATAAAATTTGTTAAAAGATTAAAGGTGCAAATATGCTTAATAAAAATAAAAAGGATATGGAAAAAACTATCAAAAAAAAGGATAAAACAAATTATCTCATTAAAACGGTTTTAAACTCTTTAGATTTATTAGAAGCATTTAAAGGAGATAAGTCCGAACTCGGAGTAAGCGAACTGAGTAAAATCCTAAAACTCCACAAAAATAAAATTTTCAGGCTCCTTGCTACTTTAGAATATATGGGCTATATAGAACAGGACCCGTTCACCGAAAATTACCGTTTAGGTCTTAAAAGCTTAGAGTTAGGCCAGTCGTTCATTAATCACCTTAGACTTTTGAGCATAGCAAAACCGGTAATGAAAGAATTGGTCGATAAAATAAAAGAATCTGCTTACGTAGGGGTAATAAGGGAAAAAAATCTTATTTATCTCGATATAGTAGAAGCAGATCAGGTTTTAAGGGTAGCATCAAGGGTAGGCAATATGCTTCCAGTTTACGCTTCGGCTATAGGCAAATGTCAAATAGCTTTTGAGTCGAGAGAAAATATAGAAAAAATTTTACCCGAAAAACTTAAAGCTTTTACTAAAAATACTATAACCGATAAAGAAAAACTGTTCAAAGAATTAGAAAAAGTAAAGGTTCAAGGTTACGCCATAGACAACGAAGAGCTTGACGAAGGCATTATCTGCATCGGCGCTCCCCTGAGAGATTATACCACCCATATAATAGGCGGAATATCTATTTCCGCTCCGGTAATAAGAACTACGCCCGAAAAACTAAAAAATATGTTTATTCCGCTGACCATAGAAGCAAGCAATAAGATTTCCGAAAAATTAGGTTACGAAATAGGTAAAAAATACGTTTAATTTATAAATCCTTTTATTTTAATTTTATAATCCGTTATGCAATTTGAATTTTAGTCAGATTAGGTTTATAATATTTATATAAGTATAATTAAACGTATCGAAATAAGGAGGTTAAAATGCTTTCAAAAGACGAAAAATCTTTCTGGGAAAAAAGGTCTGAATTCAGGCATAAAATAGTCGATGGAATTTACGACAGAATTCCGGTCGACGTCGTAGAGCATCTCGGCAATGCAAATAAAGAATTTATATTTGCTATCGAAGGAGTTTTCAACGGTTTCGTCAAAAGAATTGACGACAGAATCGCAAAAACAAAAGAGCGCAGAACCAACGCAGAAAAGAGCGTAACTAAAGAAGAAAACGGCAAAGACAACGATTAATAATAAAAACGGCAATACGTTTTAATTTTTTCATATATATAATAAAAACGTATTGCCGGTATCCGCCGTACGGCTTAAAAGCAAAAATCGCAAAAGTTATGTTATTTGCTTTTTGATTTTGCAGGTTTGCTTTTAGATGTAGAAGCGGCTTTTTTGGATGCGCATGCCATTTTTTATCACCTCCGTAAGTTATCTATTTATTAAACGGAATATTTAATAATTATCTTTAATAATTATTAACTTTTAAATAGATTATACCACATTAAAATGGAAATATTTAATCCGAAACAAATTAAATCTCTGTAATCATAGGGAAGATAAAAGGATGCCTGTCGATATTTTTATTTAAATATTTTTTCAAGGCCTTTCTAATATCGTCTTTAACTTTTACCCAATCGACGTTTTCTTTTTCTCTTTTTTGATTTTCTTCTATAACGTTCATGACTAATTTATGAAGAATTTCGTTTAATTCCTTAAAGTAGTCTTCAAAAACGAAACCTTTGGAAACGATATCAGGACCGGAAATTATATTGGACGTTTTGGAATCCACTACAAGCTGTACTATAATCATTCCGTTTTCGGAAAGATGCGCCCGCTCTTTAAGAGTATGTGCGCCGACGTCGCCGATTCCTTTGCCGTCCACGAAAATTCTGCCGGAATAAACATCTGCGCCTCTCATACATTCAGATCCTTCATTAAATTCAAGACTGTTTCCGTTTTCGAGGACAAAAACATTCGATGGCGAAATCCCTGAATTTACGGCAAGTTTTTTATGCTGATAAAGATGTTTTAATTCTCCGTGTACCGGAATAAAATATTTAGGTTTCACTATATTTATCATAAATTTAAGTTCTTCTTTGCTGGCATGCCCGGATACATGTATCTCCGATATGTTTTCGTAATAAACTTCGGCTCCTCTTTTATAAAGATTATTTATTATTTTGGATATAGCTTTTTCGTTTCCGGGAATAAACTTAGAAGACATTAAAACAAGGTCGTTAGGCTTAATTTTAACATACTTATGGTCGTCGACCGAAATTCTGGACAGCGCAGACATTGCTTCGCCTTGCGTTCCGGTCGTCAGTATTAAAAGTTCTTCCGGCTTGTAATAGCCGATAGTTTCTTCGTCTATTAAAATATCTTCGGGAATGCTTAAATAGCCCAATTTTCTGGCTACCTTCGTGTACGTCATAAGGCTTCTTCCGCTGAATATAACCTTTTTATTAAACTCGGCGGCAAGCGAAAGCAGTTCCGAAATTCTGTGAATATTGGAGGCAAAAAGAGCTACTATAATTCTGGTTTCGTTATCCCTGAAAATATTTCTGAAAGTTTTTTTTATATCGTTTTCCGATATCGTAAATCCCTCTTTTTCTATATTGGTAGAATCCGAAAATAATGCTAAAACGCCTCTATCCCCGTAATATGCAAGCCTGTTAATATCCGTTGCGGCATCTTTTTCGAGCGTCTGGTCTAATTTAAAATCCCCCGTATGTATAATGGTTCCTACCGGAGTTTTTATTGCAAGGCTTGCTCCGTCTATTATAGAATGCGCTACCCTTATAAATTCTATTTCAAAATCGCCGAGAGTAATCGTATTTCCGGTTTTGACGGTGAAAAGAGATACTTTAAAAGGCAGGTCGTGTTCTTTTAGTTTTTCTTCAAGTATTCCAAGAGTAAAGGGCGTGCCGAATATCGGAATGTTAAACTCCCTTAACACATACGGTATGGCGCCTATATGGTCTTCGTGCCCGTGGGTAAGAACGATTCCTCTAATTTTTTTCTTTTTTTCGGGGTCGTATAAATATCTTATGTCGGGAATTACCATGTCTATTCCCAGCATGTAATCCTCCGGAAACATAATTCCGGAATCTACTATTATAATGTCTTTTTCGGTCTCGTAAACCATCATATTGAGACCTATTTCGCCGAGTCCGCCGAGAGGTATTACTTTTAACTTAGGCATTTATTTTTATATTTTTATTTTTTTTATTAGTTAATTAATTTACAACGTCGTTAATTTTATCATCTGATGCTTTTTTATTCAAGACCTCTAGTATTTCGTCTTCTATCGTTTTGATTATATCGTCTTCTTTGCCGGACGTAAAATTCTTTTTCTTTTCGGATGCTTCAATAGGCTTTAAAATATGAAGTTCGACTTTTTGTCCGGGATGGATTGTAAGGCTGTTTTTCCTTAAAATATTTACCGTACCTTTAATAACGACTGGAAGAACGGTCGGATTGCCCTGTTTCAAAAACATATTGAGCCCGCCTTTTTTAAAACTTAAAAGTTTTCCGTCCAAAGACCTTGTACCTTCGGGAAAAATGAGTATGGAGGTTTTGTTTTTAATGAGTTCGGTAGATTTTTTAACGCTTTTTAGCGCTCTTCTTAAATTTTCCCTGTCTATAGCAATATATCCGAGTCTTTTCATAGCCCAACCGAGGAAAGGTATTTTAAAAAGCGATGCTTTTGCAATAAATTTAAAATTTAAATCGAGCGAAGCTAGTAAAACGAATATGTCGAAATAACTCTGATGGTTAGGCGTAATAATATATGATTTTTGAGGAGAAATATTTTCGGCGCCGGTGACGTCAACCTTTATCATGCAGGCTTTTAATATGACTTTTGCCCATAATTTTGCAATACTCTGTGAGGTATCTTCGCTAAAAGACGAAACTATAACGGCTAATATCCCTGAAATCATCGTGAGCATGGTTATAACTGCCCAAAAATATAAACTTAAAAGAAAATCCGTTATCATGCTCTTTCGTATAAAAACTAAATAACCCTCCATTTGTACTAAAGATAGGTTTATTGTTAGAATAATGCTTCATGAATTTCGGTTGCGACAAGCTCCCCGCTTGTATTCTTAACGGCTGAAATCTGAACCGTTTCGCCCTTTGTAAAAGACGAGCAGGAAACGGTTTGCATATTCATCATGCTTCCGCCGGACATAGGGGCTTTGCATATGGTTGAACCAGTAATAATGCAGGTTGCTCCATTATACAGGGTTATGGACGAACTGCTTATATTTTTAATCGTACCGGCAAAAGAATATGTCCCATTAGCCGGTTTAACTATGGCAGGGCCGCCGCTTACTAAAGTTAATACTGGTTTTACCTCTATTGACAACCGGTTAGCGCCTAAAACGGTTGCGGGAATACTTAATGTTATAAATGCAATGACAAATAGTCTTATTAAAAACCTTTTTTTTGCAAATATCATCATCTTACTCCTTTCTTATTAATTAAAAATTATACTTTATAAACCGCCGTTCCTGCAAAAGCAAGGAATACGTTCTAATATTCCACTCTTTTAAATAAAATTTACGGCAATCCAAACCATGATGTCGGCGTAATGTTGGCAACAGGACCTGGAACCTGCTCCGTAATAACTTTCCCTGTGGAAGTTGTCACGATAAGAGTATTGCCGGATATAACCGGAGCCGACGGAACTCCTTTTCCAAGGTTGATAGATTGTTCCGTAGATGAAGTAGAAGTTGAACCGGAACCGGTTATAGGTTCCGAAATAGTTCCGTTGCTTTCGATTGCGCTTCCCCCGTTAGTATAATAAACTGCATAAAGCCGACCCATGCCCGGTCCGCAAGATGTAGAGGATGGAGCATATGTAGTAAAATATACGATATTATCATAAACTACAGGAGAAGATACGACTCTTTCATTGGTATGGGGCAAATCTATTACCCATCCGACATCTACGTTAGAAATTACAGATAAATTTGTTGTTGTAATACTAGTTCCACTTGAATTTGTAGTTGTTTTGGTCACGGTTTCGCTTGTATTAGTTGCATTATAAAGGTTAGTTTCCGAATAAGGAGCACCCGACGGACATGTGCCGACCGGGGTTACAGTGGTTTGTCCGGTATCTATGCCTATAAGTTCATTCGTATTTGCACTTGTAGTGTTATTTAAATCTGCCCTATTGCCGGTTCCAAAAAAAAGCCAAAAATTATTAGAAACATCATTTGTGGTCGCCGGCGGATAAAAAATATTAAGTGGTGAATTGGAAGCAAAAATTCTGCATCCTGTCCAGTTTGATTTCCCGCTGGAAGCATACGGCATAGTATAATCTGGAATATCGAAAGCCCACATCTGTCCTCCTAAATCCCCTACATAAAAGGCTTCAATCCTGCCGTTAGGACTAAAAATAGGCGAAACAGCTGAAGGTATCGAATATTTCATATTGGCATCATCTGCACTGTCGAATTTCCATAATACCTGCTCATAGGCATAATTTGGTGTCGTCGTAGAAGAAATATTAACTGGATTTGGCGATGCATAAAGAGCATAAACAGCATTACCCGCCGAAGTCGAAGTAGAAGTATAATAGCCGCCGCCTGTAAACCCCGCATATATTTTAGCATATTCGGGGTCATTTAAAGGATTATTTGCGCAAATCCCGTTCGTGGAAGTAGAATAAGGCAGGCATACATACGATATTACAGGCTTTGACCACGTATATCCCATATTGCCGTCAGGATTGCTGGAAGAAGAGTAAGCGTCGGAAAAATCCCATAACGGGTCAGGATAACTACTGCCTGAAGGATTTGTAAGGCCTAAGGCATAATAACTCATTCCGCCGTTTCTTTCTCCGCCTATTAAGATTGTATGCCAGCTGTCATTAATAAATGCGCTGTTAGAACTATTTGCACTGTTAGAGCTAAGAACTCCGTTAACGACAAAAAGATTATTGAAATATACGTCGGAAACGGAAGGCGTAGAATCTACAAAAAAAGGCGTAGAGGAACTTAAAGAATTGGCATACCACTGAGGAAGTTCCGTCAACAAATCGGGAGGAATATAACCAAAAATTTCCTGTCCGTTATTCGCATTAAATCCATGCAGCATTCCGTCGTTTGCTCCGACTACAAGAACAGGAGTACGTCCGCTGTTACTATTTGCAAAAGCCTGATACGATGGAACCGAAAAATATGGAAAGACCGAAGGCGACCCTATAAAAACAGGGTCGGAATGATAAATCGCTCCTAATTTCCAGTCGGTATATGGACTTCCAAGATTTGCGCCAGGATTCAAAACAAACGGGATTACATTATCTGTTGCGTTTGCCGTAGTCGTTCCCATTAATGTTGCCAACGCAGAAGATTCTGACGTATTAAAAGCCAGCGGGGAGGTCTGCCCGTTGCTCGAATCTAATTCCGAAGTTAAAATATTTCTATTTGAATTACCCGTTAATTGCTCTCCCGCCGACCATATTGAATCGCCGGTATTTACTTCTATATCCCCTACAGGACAAGTTGCAATGGTATCATTTGGATTCGAACATGTTTCGGCGACGACGCCGTTTGGACCGACAAGCTCGCCGGATGAATTAAGCTCGAATTCGAATAAATTGCCTTCGCCCCATAAGCGGTGAGGCATAGACGGCGTAAAATTAGCGTAATACACATCGTTATTCGAACCGTAAACCTGATGTATTACCGGAGACGTGAAAGATTCTGTTTGAGACTGGATTTGTTTTAATATATTGGTGAGATACTGCACTAAAACCGAATAATTGTTAGCAAGGTAAACGGTGCCGGAAACGGTTATGCCGTTAGATAACGTATTTAAAGAGTTAGAAAGAGTTATGGTGGTAGAAGTTCCTGAATTATCGTAAATACTTGTTACGGTAGCGCAGTCGCTCGGACTATTATACGTCATGCTATAGTTATTATCGGCTTCGCAGGTTACGCTGGTATCGCCGTTGTCCGAAACGGTGTCTCCTACAATAATGCCGTTTGTAGTAGGATTCGAACCTATATTGAGCGTGTCCGGCGTTGTACCCTGCTTTGCCGCAAAATTTAACGTCGGCGTCGCTCCGCCGCTAGATACGGTATAATATTCATTAGGGTCTATGCCAGCACCCGCGTCTGCCATTTCTTGAAGATAACTGGTAGGATTGGTCGGGCTGTAGCCAAAACCGACCATATAGGTTACTATCGGTTTTTTATTTTTTGTGTTACTTAAACCGAGATTATAAATATCATAAACTTCTAAAGGAGTTTGATTACTAGGAATACCGTTACTATTACCGTTAGAGCATGATGTGTTTTGGTTGATGTTTGGAGGAATATCGTCCGCATTCCAGTCGCATCCCATATTTGCCTCTCCGTCCGTCACTATTATCGAAAAATACCTTAAGCACTCATTTGCCGAACTGCTTGAACTGCTGTTTGTTATTGAATTCTCAAAAAAATCGTACATATCTGCAACGGAATCCGACATAGGCGTGCCTCCGCCTGCTTTAAGCCCTGAAATAGGCGTGTCTGCCGGGTTTAAACTATTGCTTCCGTATATCTCGCTTGTCCATAAAAGGTTATGAATATCGCTATTTACTATGGTTCCGCTTTGAAAAGGCTGTGCAACGTCAACGCTCGTAGTTCCTGTTCCCAATGTCCCTCCGCTTTGCACCGGAAAGTATAAATACCATGGACTAAGGCTCGAAACTCCAGGAAAAGAAGGATCATTCGTTATATAGTTTTTATAATCATAAGATACAAAATAGTAAGTAACGCCTCTGTGTTGGAACTCGCCTGTAGGATGTCCGCAATACTGCCCCGTTCCATAAACATTTACAAAAGGATAATTATTATTGTTAAAATAAGCGCCGGATTCATCGGGGGTTCCTGTCCCTCCTAAACTTAAAGAGGGATTTGTAAATGTTGCATCGTCTGAATATACACAATATTTCGTCTGTCCGAAGTTGCTATTTTGTTGAAATGACGCAAAGGCAAAATTCATACTGGAAAAATTGCTGACGACGCCGCCTATCGCAAGTTTGGCATTATAAATCTTTGAAAAAACGGAGTTAGAACCTGGAGCCCATACATTACTAGCGCCGCTTCCCGCCCAGCTTTCCGGAGGATCGTACAGGCCATTAGTTCCGTAATTTTGCTGCTGATTCCACATCATAGAGCCTGATGTATCTAAAAATATTAAAATATTCGCATTATTTGTGATAAGAGTACCTTGCGCAAAAGCAGTATTAAATATCATCGCTGTCATATATACCGAAGTTAAAATTGCAAATATGAAAATTCGGTAAATAAATCCTTTTAAAAATAACATTACATTATTTTTAAATACCTTTAACATGGTTTTCTCCTTCTTTTAATTATAATAATACATACGCCCTTATTATTTATAGCTGCAATTTGTTTTAATCATAAATAAATCTAACCACCCTCATTCAAAGGTCCATACTTAAACGTCATACCCGTATGGGCGGTTACGGACGGCTTATTGCTGTTTATAATATCTTGACTTATTACGTCTATTTGACCTTTATAAAAATAAAAATTATTTCCATATCCTTTAGCATTGCCGTAACTGCCAAAATAACTAAAACCGATTTGCCCGTTGTTTTGGGGAAGATTATCCGGGTTTACAATATTACTATTTGTAACCGGAATTATATTGCTCGAGGATAAAGACTGACAGGTTATCCCATTTGAAACTGAAGGAACGGGAGCCATATAAATATTATACGTGTTGTTTATTTCTACGTTTGTCTGGTTGCCGTTTGCTAATTTAAGCGGACTGCACAGAGCAGCCGGATTCTCTACGGTGTAATAATAATATCCCGGCAAAGGCATACCTGCTATGCCTACTCCGGCATCTACGCCTTGATTAGTTCCTATTTGAGACAATATTATATCCGCCGCAGAATTAGATACATTAACCGTATACTGATTAACAATATTGTTTCCGGCATTAATAATATCCGTGCCGGTAGTTTCGATAGCTACCGCCGCCAATATACCCAGAATTGCGATAACCAATATTACCGTTAAAAGCGCTATACCGTTATTGTTACTTATTATATTGCTTCTGACTTTGTTTTTTACAATTCTATTTTTCATAACTGCCGCCGAATAATCAAAAAATTAACTGCCGTAATAAACATTCCTTAAAAAAACATTAGAACTAAGCGTTTTTGAAACGTTTGTCCCTGTGCCGGCATTTGGAGCCGTATGTACGCTGTAAGCAGGGGAATCGGATATTGCGACGTCGGATTCCCCCGTAATAGATAAAAGATAAAGATAGCTCTGCTGGGTCGTAGAATTTAACTGATTTAACGACGTAACGCTAAATCCTGTTATATAATTGTCGAGTTTAATAATCGTATTAGGAGCGCAAACAAGAGGGAGGGCGGGTATATTATTCTTTGGATTATACGGCGGCTGTATATCGCATTCATATAATGCGCCCGGCTCGCTATAAGGAGAATATGGAGCATTAAATATATATGGCGGCGCCGGTTGTATCCAGTAAAACAAAACCTGAACTATCGTCTGCTGGGTAGAAGAATTCATTAAAACTGTTCCGCCGGATATATTATCGGGGGGGACCGGGTTTGGATTACCGGAGCACACTCCGCCTCCGTTTCCGGGATTGATCTGAATCTTACCGGCAGCCGGCTGTACATTTGTTATACATACCCCGTCTATAGCACCAGCAGACGTTGAAACAAGTATATTTTCGCCTATAAAAAAGTTATTAATATTGCATTGCGGCGACACGTTAAATTCTGCCGCGCCCCCCGGCGGATTGCCTCCGGCATTAACAGCCGTTAAAGTACAAGCATTTGCATTGTTAGGAGACAAAGGCGAGTAAGGCGGCGAATAATAAGTTGTCATGACTTCGAAAGTCGGAGTGGGGCTAACCGAAAGTATATTCCCGTTAGATTCTTCTATTTCTACATTATAAGGACCGGCAGGAATAGATGCAGACGAAGGAATTTGTACGGACGGAATTGACGCAGATTGATTAAAAAGATTCTGTCCATAATCGAATCCGGCCATACGCAGCGAATACCTGACCGTATTAAATGCCGTATTTAATCTTTGCTGTTCGGTCGAAACAGACCTGTTCAGCCTTATAACGCCGGATTGCGTGAGCAAAATAAATCCTGCCGCCGCAACAACAATAAGAGAAATAGCAAGAGCAATTATGAGCTCTACTGCGGTCAGTCCCTTACTGTTTAACTTAATGATATATCTTAATTTTTTTAAACCGCTTAATATTTTCATAATAACTTATCAGATAGTATCATATAATGTAATAATATGTTCGCCGATATTATTCCCTGCATTCCCAACATTATAAGCATTATACCAACTTACCTGAACTTTTGCATTTATTAATGAAGGTGAAATTGAATTATATGCTAAATTAATTGTGACGATATAAGGAATAGTAACGCCAAGCCCTGCAGATGCAGGAGAATCCGGCGCCGCACCTCCTACTGCTAAAACTGGATTTATACAGGATGTAACCGAATTTCTAGAATCGGGATTCAATACGACTGGAGAAACGGTGTAAGTGTAAGTCCCTGGTAGAGCAGAAATGCCCCAGTTTGTTAAATTATTATTAATTCCGGTCACTCCGAGACAGTTTAGCTGGCTGACCTCGGCCTGCGCTATAGCCGTAGCGGTATTTATCTTGCCGGCCGTAGCATTGTTATTAGTAAGGGCTATAGAAAGCGCCATTACTCCCAGAAACCCGACGGTGAGAATGACCATAGCTATCATTACCTCAAGAAGAGAAGCACCGTTGCGGTTTTTTATCGATACGCAATTTTTCATATGCATTCTATAAAATTTTATTTTAAAAATTCTATTTTTGTTTTATATAAATAATTATATCATTGTACAAAAAAAAGTCAAAATTTATTAATTTATTATATAACTTAATAAAAAATTGTAACCGAAACGTAACATAAACGAAATATAAATTTAACAAAAATGTAACATAAATTTAACTTGCCAAATTGCTTTACTTAATTTATCATAACTTTATTGCATTAAAATATTGGATTAAAATTTTTATCTATTTTATCTATTTATTATCCTTTAACTTCATTAAATTATTCATTTTGGAGGTTGTATGGCAAGTTTAAACAAAGTAATGCTTATAGGCAATCTTGGAAAAGACCCTGAATTAAGGTACACGCCGGACGGTTTGGCTATTTTAAAGTTTTCCATTGCGACGTCGGAGTATTATAACGATAAATCCGGCAATAAAACGGAAAAAACTACTTGGCACAATGTAGTAGTATTCGGAAAGATAGCTCAAACTCTTGCAAACTATCTTAACAAGGGAAAACAAGTTTTCGTAGAAGGCAGAATTAATAACCGTTCTTACGATAAACAGGACGGAACTAAAGGATATATAAGCGAGGTAATCGCTAACAATATCGTTCTGCTCGGCGCAAAAGGCGGCAGCGGCGGCGCTGAACCGGCAGATGCCGATTACGGGCAGGTCTCAAACGATTATGGCTATGCGGCACAAAACGGCGGCAGTTCTTACGGCGCCGGTTCCGCAAATACCGGCGGGACGTCAAACCAGCCGGGCGAGGACGACGATATTCCGTTTTAAAAACAGCGGCGGGTATAAATTTATAATTTATACCCGCCGCGCCTTATACTAAATAAATAAACTTTTTACGCTGATTACTTTAACTATTAAACATCATAATACAGCGCAAATTCGTAAGGAACCGGCCTCATGCGGACGGGATTTACGTCGTTTTCCATTTTGCGTTCAATCCATGCCTGTATTAAATCTTCCGTAAATACTCCGCCTTCAAGTAAAAATTTATGGTCTTTATCAAGTTCTTTGAGCGCATCTTCAAGAGAGCCGGGAGCGACCGGAATATTTTTAAGCTCTTTTTTAGACAGAGTAAACAGGTCTTTATCGACTGGATTACCGGGTTTTATTTTATTTTTAATTCCGTCTAAGCCTGCCATAAGAAGCGCAGAAAATGCAATATATCCGTTTGCGGTCGGGTCCGGCGTCCTGTATTCTATCCTTTTCGCTTTCGGAGAGTTGGAATACATAGGAATCCTTATTGCGGCGCTTCTGTTTCTCGAAGAGTAAACAAAATTTACGGGAGCTTCAAAACCAGGCACGAGTCTTTTATATGAATTTGTAGTAGGATTTGTAAATGCGCATAACGCCTTTGCGTGTTTCAATATTCCGCCGATATAATAAAGAGCCATTTCGGAAAGTCCGGCATATCCTTTTCCCGGAAAAAGGGGCTGTCCGTTTTTCCATAACGACTGATGGACGTGCATGCCCGAGCCGTTGTCGCCAAAAAGCGGTTTAGGCATAAAAGTAGCCGTTTTATCGTATCTTTTTGCGACGTTTTTAATTATGTATTTAAACCACATAAAATTATCGCCCATAGCGGTTAAAGAATTAAATCTCATATCTATTTCCGCCTGTCCGCCGGTTGCGACCTCGTGATGTGCCGCTTCGACCCTGATTCCTACGTTCTGAAGTTCAAGAGCCATTTCGTTTCTGATATCGGTTTGGCTGTCTATAGGAGAAGCAGGAAAATAACCTTCTTTATGCCTGGGTTTATGGCCGAGATTCGGCATTTCGTCCCTTCCGGTATTCCAAGTGCCTTCTTCAGAATCTATATAGTAATATCCGCTGTTTGACGTCTGGTCGTATCTTATATCGTCGAAAATAAAAAATTCCGCTTCAGGTCCGAAATAAGCCGTATCGGCAATGCCGGTAGATTTTAAGTATTCTTCGGCTTTCTTGGCAATATAGCGCGGGTCCCTGTCGTAAAACTTTCCGGTAACCGGATCCTTTATATTGCATATCAAAGACAGGGTTTTTGCTTCTATAAAGTTATCTATAACGGCACTGGAAGGGTCGGGTATCATAAGCATATCGGATGCGTCTATCGCCTGCCATCCCCTGATGCTTGAACCGTCAAATCCAAAGCCGTCTTTAAAAGTATCTTTTGAAAATTCGCTTACCGGTACCGTAAAATGCTGCCAAGTCCCCAGAAGGTCGCAAAACTTTACGTCTATGAACTGCACCTCCTGCTCTTTAATAAACTGCATAACTTCGTTTTCGGTCATTTCTCCTCCAAAAAATTAAAATTAATTATTATTATATTATAGTGCCGGAATTTAATTCCGGCACTATCACAACTATAACGCTTCGTCGCCTCTTTCGCCCGTTCTTATTCTTATGGCATCTTCGACTGACGATACGAATATCTTTCCGTCTCCTATTCTGCCGGTTTTTGCGCTTGTCGTAATAGTCTCTATTACGACTGCAAGCCTGTCGTCGGGAACTACGACTTCTATTTTGACTTTAGGTATAAAATCTACGACATATTCGGCTCCCCTGTAAAGTTCGGTATGCCCTTTCTGTCTGCCGTATCCCTTAACCTCCGTTACGGTCAATCCCTGTATTCCTATTTTACTTAGAGACTCTTTAACGTCGTCGAGTTTAAAGGGTTTAAATATAGCCTCAATTTTTTTCATTATTCCTCCCTTTTAAAATTTAAAGCAAAAAATATGCCGTAAATAAACTTATAAGCAAATCAAACTATATTAAAGCCTGTATCATAAAATTATTTATATATTTTGTATAAAAAATATGCAATAAAAAAGATATTGCTTAAAAAATAACCATTAAATTTAATCCCTGAAATTAATATATATCAATTCTATATCTATCGGAAAAGCTTTTAAATGGGCAATAATATTTTGAAGCTCGTCCTTAGATTTTGAATTGACGCGCAGATGGTCTTTAAGGTTTTCAACTCCTGCTTTGGGCGCTATTTTTTTTATTTCCTGTATAATTTTCTTTGAAGACTCTTTATCGACTCCTTCTTTAATTTCTACTTCCTGCCGCATCATTCCTTTGGACGCTTCCTCTTTTTTCTTAAAATCCAAAAATTTAACGGAAACTCCGCGTTTTATAAGTTTGCCTTTTAATATATCTATAACGGCGGTCAGTTTGTAATCGTCGTCGCCCAAAAGAGTAATGATGTTATCCTGGCGCTTAATTTCGCTTTTGGTTCCTTTAAAATCGTATCTGCCGGTTATTTCTTTTATAGCCTGATTAATTGCATTGTCGACTTCCTGCATATCGGCTTTTGACGCTATATCGAAAGAAGGCACGATATTCTCCTTTTATTATTAAAATGATATTTAATTTTCGTTAATTTGCTTTAATTATTTTATAATACGACGGAAAATTAACGCTGAAAATTTTATCTTTTATACTGCCGTTAAATTTAACGTTTTTATATTTAAAAATAATCGTCTGTCCCTGATAAGTAATAATTTTTAAATATTTTATTTTTAAATTTCCGGAACCGAAACCGACGTATATTTTTTTAGCCCTCTGCATTTTTATAGGTTTTAAAACAAGTATTATTTCGTTTAATGAGGACTTTTTAAATACGCTTATTACCTTAAAATAATGGGTAAGGTTTCCGATTACTTCTACGACGTTAGGCGGAAATCCTCCTCTTTCGCCGCTTACGTTTATTACCGTTACTTTTCTCATATTTTTATTGACGATATAAAGTCTGCCGTTTTTTAAAACCTGCCTTTTATGAAAAGGGTATTCATAAATCCATGCCATTCCTTTATGTCTTTTATAATAAAAATATCCCTTAAACGCCATATTTTGAGAATAACCGGGTATCTCTTCCTTTTGATAAAAATATGCCGCTATTGAATAAACGTTTTTATATTTTGCCTCTATTTTATTAACCGTATTATTAGATTCGGCATAAGATTTGCCTGTAAAATATAGCGTAATAAAAGATTGCAAAACTAAAAAAAATATAAATAATTTTAACAATTTGGCTTTCATTTTCCCTGTCTCCTTTTTTTAGTCAAAATTCCTTCATTCTGCATTTTTTCTATTATTCTGGCCGCTCTGTTAAAACCTATCCTGAATCTTCTCTGGACGTAAGAAATCGAAATATTTTCTCTTTCTTCTTCGGATTGGACAAGGCTAAGCACCTCGTTATATATCTCGTCGTCAGGGTCGTCCGTAATTATTCTATCAAAATTACCGTTATTGTCAAACTCATTTATTAGCATTTCGTTTTTCTGCGACGGAAAGTTTTTTTCTTCTATAAATTTTATCGCTTTTTTAATTTCGTCTTCAGATATATATGAACCGTGAATTCTTATGAGCCTTCCCTGTCCAGGCGGCATAAACAGCATATCTCCGTTTCCCAGCAGTTCCTCGGCGCCGTTTGAATCTAATATCGTCCTTGAATCTACTTTCGACGAAACTAAAAAAGATATGCGCGAAGGCATATTTGCTTTAATAACGCCGGTTACTACGTTTACGGAAGGCCTTTGCGTAGCTATTACCAAATGTATTCCGCATGCCCTTGCCATTTGCGAAAGCCTTATTATAGACGTTTCAACGTCCTTCGGACTTGTAAGCATTAAATCGCTTAACTCGTCTATTATCACGACCAAATAAGGCATAGGCTTTAAGCCCTGCTTCCTGTATTTTTCGTTGAACTGTTCTATGTTTTTAACCTTTTCCGACTGCATTCTTTTGTATCTGGATTCCATTTCAGAAACAGCCCACTTTAATGCTACGCCTGCTTTTTTCGGATCATATACTACGTCGCTTATTAAATGCGGAAGATTTTCAAAAGGCGCCAGTTCTAATCTTTTAGGGTCTATCATTAAAAAATTAAGTTCTTCGTGGGTTGCTTTAAAAATAAGGCTCATAATGAGCGTATTGATAAAAACGCTTTTCCCTGCGCCGGTAGCTCCGGCTATAAGCAAATGCGGAGCTTTTGCTAAATCAAACACAATAATTTTTCCGGTTGTATCTTTTCCCAGTACTATAGTGAGCATAGACTTTGAATCTGCAAATTCTTTGGAATTGATAATTTCGGAAAACAATACGGTTTCCCTTTTATTATTTGGAACTTCGATTCCTACCGCCGATTTTCCTTCTATTACTCCGGTTATCCTTACCGGTTTAGATTTCAACGCCATAGTCAAATCTTCGGAAAGCGTCAAAATTCTTCCGATTTTAATGCCGCTGGCCGGTTCAAATTCGTACATTGTTATTACCGGACCTGGATTTATGCCGGTAACTTTTCCCCTAACCCCGAAATCCATAAGCTTCTTTTCTATAAGAGTTGCATTAACAAGCAAAGACTGCTTGTCGGCTTTCTGCAAATCTTTTGCAGCCCCGTCCTCCTGTATTAAAGATATAGGCGGTATTTTTGAATCCCTATCGCCTATAAAGTCGAAGGTCGCCGGTTTTTCTTCTATGCGTACAGGCTGAACCGTTTCCGCCTTTTCTTCTTTTTTTTCCAAATCGCTTATAAGCTCTTCCCTTGTGCCTCCAAATAATTCTTTATTCATTACGAAACTTTTTTGTCTCTTTTTAAGCCCCTTTCTTTTTTCAAACCTTAATTTTATGAAATTAAAAAATGAGGCTATTTTTAACCGGAAGGATTTAAAGTCGGAAAATTTAATTTTCTTGGAATTTATTTTATTATAATATTCAGCGACACGTTTAAAGTCTATTTTCTTAAAAAAAATATAGAATGCCGACAGAAAAAGCAAGAATATAATTATTACGGCGCCCGCAAAACCGAAAAATTTAAAAATAAAGCCGTAAATTCCTCTGCCTATAAGTCCTCCGCCGGACATCATAAAGCCGTGATACGATATCTTTGGAAATAAGCGGTAAAGCATAACGGATAAGGCTAAGACGGAAAGCAAAATTCCTGCATAAAATCTTTTTGCAATAGTTTTGTTCAACAGCAAAACAACCCCGACCGACAAAATAAAAAAAATTATTAAAAAAGTATTAAATCCAAATAATTGAAGCAAAAAATTAGAAAGGACTCCGCCGAAATAGCCCCCCCAATTTGCTTTGTGAACCGTAGAAATAGAATAGGAATTAAAGGTTTGCTCGACTATATTGTATGAATAAAGAGATAGCAGTGAATAAATCGAAAAAAATACGATCAAAACTCCCCATATTGTCTTCTTACGGCTCGGCATATTTAAATAAATTCTTCCGTTCCAAAATAAGGCTTCAAAACGTCCGGAACTTTTATAAAACCGTCTTTAGTCTGGTAATTTTCTATTATCGCTATCATTACCCTGGGAAGCGCAAGTCCTGAACCGTTTAAAGTAGAAACAAATTCCGCTTTGGAGCTGTTATCTCTTTTAAATTTTATATTTGCGCGTCTTGCCTGAAAAGTGCCAAAATTAGAACATGAACTGACTTCAAGCCACTCGTTTATGCCGGGTGCATAAACTTCTATATCGAATTTTTCGCTTGCGGTAAAACTCAAATCTCCGGTACAGATTCTGATTAACCTGTGCGGCAGATCCAATCTGTTTAATATGTCCTGTGCGTCGGCTATTAAGCTTGATAATTCTTCCTTTGCAGTTTCCGGCGCAACAATCTTTACAAGTTCGACCTTGTCGAACTGATGGCCGCGCTTTATACCCTTGGTGTCCTTGCCTGCGGAAAGCTGCTCTTTTCTAAAACAAGCCGTATAAGCCGCATGTTTTATAGGAAGCTTATCCATCGGCAGTATTTCGTTCCTATACATATTTGTTACCGGAACTTCTGCCGTCGGAACGAACCACATTCCGGAATCTTCGTCCTTATAAAGATTATCGGAAAACTTGGGAAGCTGCCCCGTTCCGGTCAGGCATTCTTCGTTTACCATGAACGGCGGATACACTTCTTCGTAATCGTGATAATTTACATGGGTATCAAGCATAAAATTAATCAGCGCCCTTTGAAGTTTTGCCAATCCCTTTTTTAAAACGTAAAAACGGGTACCGGAAATTTTAACTCCCCTTTCGAAGTCTATTAAATCTCTTTTTTCGCCGATATCGTAATGAGTTTTGGGTTCAAATTCAAATTTTTTCTTTTCGTTAAAATATGCTATGGGAGTGTTTTCGGAATCGTCTTTTCCGACGGGCACTTCCGGATCGGGAATATTAGGCACGTTAAGCATAAGCGAATTAAGCCTTTCTTCTACGGCATTTAACTCGTCTTCTTGAACTTTAATCAGTTCGTTTATCTTTTTTACTTCTTCTTTTTTAATTAAAACGACTTCTGCATTTTTTTCCGAAGCTATTTCTTTTGAAAGCGTTTTTCTTGTATTCCTTAAATTTTCCGAATCGTATAAAAGTTTCCTTTTAACTTCGTCTAATTCAAAAATTTCGTCTATGGGAACGGAAACAAAAAGTTTTTCCATTTCCTTTTTAACGTATTCTTTCTGTTCCCTTATGAGCTTTATGTCTATCATATTTTATTTTTTAAGATTAACTTTTCTTATAAGTTTAATATATTAATATTTTTAAATCAAAATATCAATCAGGAATCTAATAAAATATTTACGTTATCGTTGCTTACTTCCGCAAATCCGCCGCTTAAAACTTCAATTTCTTTAATAGTTCCGTCCGTTTTGTATTTTATTAAGCCCTTCACTAAGTTAGATATAAAATTAACGTGTTTAGGCATAACCCCTTCTATGCCTGACTGCGCGGGAAGTTCGCAAAAATCCGTTTCGCCTTCAAAAATCAGCTTTTTTTTATCCGCTATTTTTAATTTTAACAAGATTTATTTACCTAATTCTTTAGCTTTTTCTATTACTTCGTCTATAGTGCCGGCCATATAAAAAGCCTGCTCCGGCAGTTCATCGTGTTTGCCGTCTAAAATTTCTTTAAAACCGCGTATCGTTTCTTTTAAAGGTACGTATCTTCCGGGAAAACCGGTAAAAACTTCCGCTACAAAAAAAGGCTGGGAAAGAAATCTCTGTATTCTTCTTGCCCTGTTTACTATCAGCTTATCTTCTTCCGAAAGTTCGTCCATGCCGAGGATCGCTATTATATCCTGTAGTTCTTTATATTTCTGAAGGACGGCCTGAACTCTTCTCGCTACGGCATAATGTTCTTCGCCTATAATGTTTGCGTCTAACGCCCTTGACGTAGAATCGAGCGGATCAACCGCCGGGTAAATGCCAAGATCGACTATCTGTCTGGAAAGAACCGTAGTCGCGTCTAAATGGGCAAAGGTAGTCGCCGGAGCAGGGTCGGTCAAATCGTCCGCCGGAACGTAAACCGCTTGAACTGAAGTAATAGAGCCTTTTTTTGTGCTTGTTATTCTTTCCTGAAGTTCGCCCATATCCGTCGCAAGAGTAGGTTGGTAGCCGACTGCGGAAGGTATTCTTCCGAGAAGCGCGCTTATTTCCGAATTTGCCTGCGCAAACCTGAAAATATTATCTATAAAAACTAATACATCCTGTCTTTCTTCGTCCCTGAAATATTCGGCCATAGTAAGAGCGGACAGCGCAACCCTTGCCCTTGCCCCGGGCGGTTCGTTCATCTGTCCGTAAACAAGTACCGCTTTATCCAAAACTTTCGATTCTTTCATCTCCGTCCAAAGGTCTGTTCCTTCCCTCGTTCTTTCTCCGACGCCTGCAAATACGGAAAAACCCCCATGCTCTATTGCGATATTGTGAATAAGTTCCATGACTAAAACTGTTTTGCCAACCCCGGCTCCGCCGAACAACCCCGCCTTACCGCCCTTTAAGTATGGCTCCAGCAGGTCTATAACTTTAATGCCGGTTTCTAATATTTCCACGTTTGTGGACTGTTCTTCAAAAGTCGGAGCGGGTCTGTGTATAGGAAGCCTGGATTTAAAATGAGCTTCCGGCAGTTCGTCGACCGGTTCTCCCACTACGTTGAATATTCTGCCCAGTACTTCTCTTCCTACCGGAACGGTTATCTTGTTTCCCGTATCCGTTACTTTTATTCCGCGCGACAAGCCGTCCGTAGAATCTAAAGCTATGCACCTGACCATATCTTCGCCCAGATGCTGGGTTACTTCCAAAACTAAATTGTTTTCTTTATCGTTTATAGCAGGATTAGTCAAATACAGCGCATTGAAAATAGGCGGCAGTTTTTTATTTTCAAACTTGACGTCTATAACCGGGCCGACTACCTGGGCAACATAACCTTCATTCATGTATAAATTCTCCCGATAATTTAAAAATTAAAAATTTATTTTACCGCGTTAACTCCGTTTATAATATCTAAAATTTCGAGGGTGACCGCCGTCTGTCTGGCTTTGTTATAAGCTATCGTCAGTTTATTTATTAATTTTCCTGCATTCCTCGTAGCATTATCCATTGCGTTCATTCTCGACGCCTGCTCTCCGGCAAAAGATTCCAAAATTTTATAATAAATTTTAGTCCGAAAATAATTATTAAAAATTTTATCGATTACTTCATTTTCATAATCGACGGTTTCTTCTATTAAATAGCCCCCGCTTTTACTGGATTTATTCCCGTCTGCGGCTTCAAAAGGCAGAAGTTTTTCCGAATATGCCCTCTGCTGAATGGTAGAAATATAACGGTTCGATATTATATAAACTCCGTCTATCTCCTTATTTTTAAAATCTTTTATAACGGTATCGCATAAAAGCTCCGTAATATTCATTATTGAATCGCCGTCCGAATATAACATTCCGAAAACAATATTATAGTTATTTTTTTTAAAAAAATCATACGCTTTTTTGCCCAGAACATATAATTTTATTTTGCCTTCATCTAATCCTTTGCTTTTAATTTCTTCTTTAAATAGTCTAAACAGATTTATATTGAAAGAACCGCAAAGACCCCTGTCTGTAGAGATTATTACTATTCCGATATTTCTGCCGGCATTTCCCTCATTTTTTCCGTAAAAAGAATGAAGACGCAGTACGCTATTGTTTTTAATGTTATCGACAACATTGTCGTAAATCGATGCATAAGCTTTATATTCGTTCATAGCCGCCTGATTTTTTTTGAACTTTGAACCGGCAACCATTTTCATAGCCTTAGTAATCTGCCTCGTATTTTTAATGCTGGAGATTTTTCTTTTTATAGATTTTAAATTAGGCATAAATTATCAGTCTTCTACGAAAATTTTTTTAAAATTGTCCAATGCCGTTAAAATCTTTGTTTTTAGAGTATCGTCAATAGATTTTTTTTCTCTGATATCGGAATATATTTCTGGATAATTATTTTCTATATAGTAAAGCAGTTCTTCTTCATATTTTTTTATAGACGTAAGTTTATAATCCTGCAGATAGCCGCTATTTGCGGCAAACAGTATAACGACCTCTTTCTCGACCGGCATCGGACTATACTGGGGCTGTTTAAGAAGTTCGGACATCATTCTGCCCCGCATAAGCATTTCCTGCGTAGTTTTATCAAGGTCGGCGCCGAACTGCGAAAATGCCGCCAGTTCCCTGTATTGAGCAAGCGAAAGCCTTAAACCTCCGGAAACCTGTTTCATAGCTTTAATTTGTGCGTCTCCTCCAACTCTCGAAACTGAAAGCCCCGCGTTGACGGCGGGTCTCGTTCCCGCATAAAACAGGTCGGTTTCTAAAAAAATCTGCCCGTCGGTAATCGATATGACGTTGGTCGGAATATAAGCCGATACGTCTCCCGCCTGCGTTTCAATTATCGGCAAAGCGGTGAGCGACCCTCCGCCATGGGCATGATTTAATTTTGCCGCTCTTTCGAGCAGTCTTGAATGCAAATAAAAAACGTCGCCCGGATATGCTTCCCTGCCGGGCGGTCTTCTTAAGAGCAGCGAAAGTTCTCTGTATGCTACCGCATGTTTTGATAAATCGTCGTAAATTATTAAGCAGTGCATACCGTTGTCTCTAAAATATTCGCCCATAGTGGCTCCGGTATAAGGAGCAAAATATTGCAATGCCGCAGGGTCGCTTGCGTTAGCCGCTATTATAGTGGTATATTCCATTGCGCCTGAACTCATAAGGCGGTCGTAAATAAACGAAATACTAGACTGTTTCTGCCCTATTCCGACGTATATACAGTAAACTCCGGAATCTTTCTGATTTAATATAGTATCGATTGCTATAGCGGTCTTGCCGGTCTGCCTGTCACCGATGATAAGCTCTCTCTGTCCTTTTCCGATAGGTATTAATGAATCGATAACTTTTATACCGGTATATAAAGGTTCGTTAACTTTCTGCCTCTGGACTATTCCGGGTGCTTTTTTTTCTATATTATAGTATTTTTCGGCCTGCACCGGACTTTTTCCATCTATAGGCCTTCCTAGTCCGTCTAAAACTCGCCCTATAATTCCTTTGCCTACGGGAACTTCGGCAATTTTTCCGGTTCTTTTGACCGTATCTCCTTCTTTTACCAAAAATTCTTCGCCGAGAACGATAACGCCGGCATTATCTTCTTCGAGATTTAAAACATATCCGTAAACGTCGGGGGTGAATTCAAGCATTTCTCCTATAACCGCATTTTTAATGCCGTATATTCTCGCAACGCCGTCGCCGACAGATAAAACCACGCCTACTTCGCTGATATCGATGCTTTTAGTATAAGATTCTATCTTGCTTTTTATAATATCGGTAATTTCCGAAGGCTTAATTGCCATTAATAATCGCTCCTCGCTTTAAGTATTTATAAAAATTATCTAAACGGGTTTTTATGCTTGAATCGTATAAAACGTTATCTATATTTATAATGTAACCGCCTACGATATTTTCGTCTATTTCGGACTTAATAGATACGGTTTTTTTTAGCGCTTTTTCTATTATCGCGATAAGTTTGCTTTTTTCTTCCGGTTTTAGTTCTTTTGCGGAAATAACTTTTACTTTCAATATATTATTGCGGTTATCGCGCAGATTTGAATATTCCGTAAAAATTTTAGGAAGATACTCTATTCTTTCCTGTTCTATTAAAAAATGAAGGAAATTTATAAAATACTCGTTAAAAGAAAGTTCTTTGCTCAGTAATTTTATAACTTCAAATCTTTCCTGTTTATCTATGTATGTCTGCGAAATAAATTCTTTAAGGCATAGCTTTTCGTAACAAAAATTAATAAACTTATTGAAGTCGTTAAAAATTTCATCGACTATGTGAAAATTTGCGGCTACGTCGAATAGAGCCGAACTATAGCGCTTACTTATCTGACTGTCTTGCAAATCCTTCCTCTTGTGCTTTAAGAAAATTTTCGTTTAATTTATTATCGCTGTCGGATTCTATCTTCTTTTTTATCTTTTCGTTTGCGGTTTGAAAAGACTTGCCTATCATTTCTTCCAGAAGCTTTTTCCTGTGATTGTCTATTTCGGCTTTTGCATGTTCTAAATAAGCATTGACGATTTTATCGGCGGTCATTTCGGCGTTTTTAATGATCAAATTTTTTTCCGCTGCCGCTTCTTTTATTGCGTCTTCTCTAATTTCACGCATCTCTTTTCTTGCTTTCTCAAGTTCGGCTTTAGCCTCTTGATATATCTCTTTAGCTTTTTTTTCATATTCCTTGGCTTTTTCGAGATGGGATTCTATGTCGTGCCGCCTGCCGCCCAGAAATGTTATGCCGTATTTAATATAAATATAAGCTATTCCTACAGCAAGTATAATAGTATCGAATATTCGCCAGAAGATTTCGATATTCATAAATTTATAATTTTTTTTGATATTAAATCGGCAATTTCTTCGGATTTCAACATATAATCTTTTATTAAATCGTTTTTTTCTTTATCGAAGTTTTTAAGCGCCTCGGTTAAATTTTCCGACGCTTTTTTTCTGGCTTCGGCAATTATTCTATGCGCTTCGGCTAAACCTTCTTTTTTGTAAGATTCGCGAATACCGTTTAATTCTATTTTTAATTTATTTTTTTCCTGCTCGGCAGATTCATATAATTTTTTAGTTAAATCTTCGAAATTTTCTTTGCCGTCTTTATGGGTGGATAAAATGGTTTCCCGTTCTTTAAGAATTTTTCTTATAGGTTTAAACAAAAAAAGGTTTAAAAGATAAGTAAAAATTAAAAACGAGACGGCTTCAAATAAAAGCCCCTGCCAAGTAATGACTAATTCTGGCATACGATGTTTATATTTTATATTTTTATTATTATATCAATTTTTATTTATAAATTCTATAATTCTTTCAAGCTCTTCGCCCGAATAAAATTCTATTTCTATTCTGCCTTTAAGCTCGCTTCCTTTGCTCTTATAATTAATTTTAACTTTAGTCTGAAGTTTTTCAAGCAGTTCTTCTTCATAACCTTTAATCTGATATGATACCGATATATCCTTTGTCGGCTTCTTTTCTTTATTTTTTGATTTAAGCTCTCTGACCTTGCGCTCCGTTTCCCTTACGTTTAATTTTTCGCCGGAAATCGTATTTAACAGCATGCCGGCTTCATCGTCGGACAACCCTACAAGATTTCTTGCATGCGAAGGAGTTATTTTCCCGTAAATAAGCTCTTTTTTGACTTCATCGGGCAGGGAAAGAAGCCTCAGCATATTGGTAATAGTAGCCCTGTCTTTCCCGACTTTCGCCGCAAGTTCTTCATGCGTAAGCTTGTATTCTTCTATAAGCCGCATATAACAGTTTGCTTCTTCAATGACGTTTAAATCCTGTCTCTGTATGTTTTCTATTAATGCAATTTCAAGTGCCGCCGCACCGGAAATGTCTTTAATGATTGCCGGAACTTTTTTAAACGCAAGCTCAACGGCGGCTCTGTATCTCCTTTCTCCGGCTATTAAATCGTATCCGCCTTCTTTTTTAGATTTCGCAACTATTAAAGGCTGAATTATGCCGTTTTCTTTAATCGAGTTTTTCAACTCGACAAGCTTATCTTTATCGAAATACTGCCTTGGCTGATATACGCCGGTATTAATTTTATCTATTTCTATTTCAAAAACGGAAAACTTATCGTCTATACCGGGCATATTCTCTTTTATGTTGAAATCGGTTAACAGCGCCCCGAGCCCTCTGCCCAGCACATTTTTTTTAATATGTTTTGCTTTTTCTTCCATATTATTAGTCCTTATTTAAGTTTATGCCGCTTTAGATAAAAACTCTTTTGTAAGTTCTAGATAGTAAACCGCACCTTTTGAATTTATGTCGTATAGAATTATGGGCTTTCCGAAACTGGAACTTTCCGGAAGTTTTACGTTTCTCGGTATAACGTTTTCGTAAATTTTCTTTCCGAAATATTTTTTAACTTCGCTTACGATTTGATTTGTAAGGTTGGCTCTTCCGTCGAACATAGTAAACAAAACCCCTTCTACGCATAAATTTTTGTTTAATCTTTGATTGACTAATTTTATAGTCTGCATAAGCCGAGATATCCCTTCTAAAGAATAGTACTCGCACTGCATAGGAATTAAAACGCTGTCCGAAGCGGTCAGTGCATTAATAGTCAAAAGCCCTAAAGAAGGCGGGGTATCGATAAAAATATAATCATAATCGTCTTTTATTTTATTTATAATATTTTTTTTAAAAAAATACTCTCTTTCCTTAACGTTTACGAGTTCTACCTCTATGCCGGCAAGGTCTGAATTTGCGGGCATTAAATAAAGATTTTTCATCTGCGTACGATAAACTGCATCGACTACTTCGGCCGTGCCTGCAAGACATTCATAAACGGTAGGTTTTCCGTTATCGGCGGAAATGTTTAACCCGCTTGTGGCATTCGCCTGAGGGTCCGCATCTATCAGCAGCACCTTTTTCTCGTATGCAGATAAGCATGCGGCAATATTAACAGCGGTAGTAGTTTTGCCCACTCCGCCTTTCTGATTTGAAATACATACTACTTTTGACATAAAATTAACCCGCAAACATCATTTATATATATAATCAAAAAATTACGGAATAATTATATCATTAATTAAATTTAATTCCAATTTATTCTCGTTTAATTTTAAGAATATAATTGTTTCACGTGAAACAATTATATTCTTTCACATTAATGCTATAAGCTTTCCGCAAATAAACCCTGCGGCGGCGGCGGCTCCGCCTATCAAAACCATTTCGGAAGCGCTTTTTAATCTGCCTGTCTTAGTTACTTTTGCTTTGGCAAGTCCGGTAAAGGCAAGAACGACGACGGTAAAAATAATTGAAACGGAAACTGCCGTTAATGAATGTTTAATAAAGAAAAAAGGCAACAGAGGCGGAATACCGCCTGCTAAAAAAGATAATCCGGTATATGATGCTATTTTTATCGGGTTTTCATAGTAATCTTTGCTTATCCCAAGTTCGTCCTGAACCATAAAATCAAGCAGTATTTTTTTATCCGACATAAGTTTTTTAACTATAGGCTTTATTTCTTCTACCGTAAATCCTTTATCTTGGTATATTTCATATATTTCTTCAATTTCATGTTCCGGATTTTCTTTAATTTCCCTTATCTCCCTGTTGATTTCTTTCTGGTAAAATTCGTTCTGCGATTTTGTGGCAAGATAAGCTCCAAAAAACATCGAAACTGTACCTGCGACGATTTCCGCGGCGCCGGACATTAAAACAATTTTTAAGTTTATCAATGCGCCGGTGACGCCGGCTATAAAACCGACCGTAGTAACTAAACCGTCGTTAATTCCAAATACGAATTCTCTTATCAATCTGCCTTCCGGCGTATGCCAGTCTTCGTTATGAAATCTTTTTAACGGATCCAATTATTGCCTCCCATATAGCCTTTTAAGCGTTCTTTCCCTGCCCATAAATTTTATAATTTTAAGAATTGACGGGCCGTCCGGCCGTCCTGTTATGCAAAGCCTTAACGTTTCATAGCAGTCTTTTAAGGTTTTGCCGCTTTCGGAAACAGATTCTTTAACGGCATTTTTTATTGCATTTTCGTCGAATTTATCGGATTTTATTTTTTGAAGATTATCTAAAAGCGTTTCTTTTAATTTAATATCATATTTAATTTCCTGCGTTTCTGTCTTAAAATCTTCAAAAAATATCTTAATTGCGGCTAAAATTTCTTTAACGGTCTTAAACTCGTTTTTTAAAAAATCTATTATTTCGACGAATACTGTTTCTCCGTAAGATTCTTGTAGTTTTTTAAGCGTTTCTTCCGAATTAAATTTTTCGATTAAAATCTTTATCAATCTTTCGGTTTTTATACTCTGCAGCCATTTTTCGTTTATGTGTTTTAATTTTTCTTCGCTAAAGATTGCGCTGGAACCCCTTACTTTTTTTATGTCAAAAAGCTCCGCAATTTCTAAAATATCGGAAAATATCTCTTTTTCCGATATTTTTTCTTTGCCGTTTTCAAATTGACGGACGGTAAAAGTATTGCCGGTTACCGCAAGGTAATTTAATATCGCTTCGGGAAGATAGCCTTCTTTCTTATAATATTCGATATTTGCCGCCGCATCTCTTTTCGACATAATTTTGCCGTCTTTTCCGTACAAAAGTGAAATATGCGCAAAAACAGGCGGGATTTTATCTAAAGCGTTAAGAATTAAAATCTGTTTAGGCGTATTGCTTATATGGTCTTCGCCCCTTATTACGTGGGTTATTCCGATATCGTAATCGTCTATTATAGAGGCGAAATTATACGTAAACCTGTTATGCTCCGTTTTTAAAATAAAATCGCCTATAAGTTTCGGATTAAACGAAAGCAGTCCGTGAACGGCGTCTTCAAATTCTACGGCTTTAAAATTTCCTCCCGCTTTTAAAACTTTGGCTATATTTAAACGAATTGACGGATATATGCCCCGTTCTTTAAACTGACCGCTTAATTTTTCTTTTTCGTAGCTTGAAAGATTTGCGCATCTGCCGTTATATATATAAGGTTTTTTTGACTTAACGGCAATTTCTTTGGACATTAAAATTTCTTTTTCGGTGCAAAAGCATTCATATATAAGGTCTTTTTCTTTCAGAACTTCAAGATATTTTTCGTAAACCTTCGTCCTTTCGGACTGCCTGTAAAAACCGTCGTATTTAATTCCAAACCAATTTAAATCTTTAATAATTTCGGTTTCATACTCTTTTTTGCTTCTCGCTCTATCCGTATCGTCTATTCTTAGGATAAATTCACCGCCGTATTTTAGGGCAAAAATATAATTAAAAAAGGCTGTCCTCACCCCTCCTATGTGTAAATTCCCCGTAGGACTCGGCGCAAAACGAACCCTGACTCCGTCCGCTTTTAAATTTTCTTTCATTTTTATTAATTATATTGATTGATGCTTATTTAATTTATTTAATAGTTAAATTTGATTGCGTATAGAATAACATATATGAAAGCGGTTATTCAACAAAATCATTTAAAGGCAGGGAATATAAAAATGCGTCAGATTAATTTTACTTAAAATCTTTTATCGTTAATAATTTATTTTCGTATGCGTAAAATAAAACCTGACACATTTTTATATTATATATTGCAGTAGAATGGTTTTAATGATTACTAATTATAGTTTAACTCTTTTTTCTCCTTCATAAACATAAACTCCGTTATCGGATTCGTCCTTCGTATGGTCGTGCGAACCGTCGCAAAACGGAAAATTCTTTGATAAACCGCATGCGCATACATAAATAGGAAATTTTGCGTCTTTTTCTTCGATTGCAATAGGCAGTTTCTTTTCGTGCTTGACTAATCTGGGCATAATAAATACCTCCTTAATTAAATTAAGTTAATTTAATGTTTATAAAATTTTATCCTTAATAATAATATAATGTTTCTACGTATATATTGTCAATCAGGGATTTTAAAAATACTTGGTACTTTTTATATACTTAAATGTGGGCTGATTTTTCGATCTGTTTGATATTCTTTTTATTTTTAATCGTCCAATCGTGCAGTATTTCAATAGCATCGGTAAGTTCATTGCCGGCTTCGGTAAGACTGTATTCCACCATTATAGGTTTAATAGAAATGATTTTTCTGTTTATTGCGCCTATTTGCTCCAAAACTTCCAGCCTTTTTGAAAGTTCGCGCGAGGAAATTCCATCTATCTTTTTTTTAATTGCGTTAAATCTCATTTTTTCGCTTGAAAGTTCTTTAATTATCATCAAAGACCACTTGTTTGCAAGTACTTTAAAAGCTTCCTGCGCTGGACAATAGTTCTTATTGGTTTCGTTTTCCATAATATAAAATAATACCATTTTCTAATATAAAATGTCAATTAAGTATCTTTTATTATACTTAATAATAAAAAAATCCCTGATTGACGATTTTTATTTAATAGAATATCATTATTACATAACATATTTACATTAAGTTATTTAACTAACTTTAAATTTTTAAACGGAGGAATTATTATGAAAAAAGAATCTGTTACATTATTCTTTTTAAGATTTGTGTTATTCCTTAGCTTTTTCTATCATGGAACGGGAATTCTTTTCGACTGGTTTGACGGACCCGGAGTTAAAGGATTTGCCGGATACATGCATTTCCCTATCGCAATTGCCGTTCTTGTAGGAATTGCAGAAACTACCGGCAGTCTTGCAATGATTAGCGGAGTTTTAACAAGAATCGGCGCTATAAACATTATGCTCGTAATGCTGGGCGCCATATTTTTACTGCACCTGCCTAACGGTTTCAACATAATGGCCAACGGATACGAATATGCATTAACGGAATTTGTAATCGCTTTAAGCATATTTATTATGGGTCCCGGCGATTTTTCGCTTACTAAATTAGTTACTAAAGAAACTCCTTTTATTTTGCAGTAAAATTCTCACTTTTAATACAATGCCGGAATTGAATTCCGGCATTGCCGCAATTTTATTTTAATTCGTCCGGATTTAATGATTTTCTGTTATTCTGCCATTCTACCATCCATTGCGGATATAATTTTTTCGGCATAGTAACGTTCGACAGTTTGGAAATTTCATCTTCCGTTAAATTAATCTTTACGGAACCTAAATTGTCTTCAAGCTGAGACATCTTGTTGGCACCTACAATAACCGACGTAACGCCTTTTTGAGCCAAAAGCCAGGCAAGGGATAATTGAGCAATCGTTACGTTTTTACTTTTCGATATGCCCGTCAATACGTCTATCGCATCAAATCCCCTTTCATCAATAGGAGGAAAATTAAATTCGCTTCTTCTTGCGCCTGACGGCTTTTGATTTTGCCTTGTATATTTTCCCGTTAAAAAACCGCCGGATAAAGGAGACCATGTAAGCACCCCAAGACCTTCTTCATTGCATAAAGGCAGAAGCTCATGTTCTAAATCGCGTGCGGCAAGAGAATAATATGCCTGAAGAGAAACAAAGTTTGCGTAATTCTTCGCTTTTGCCAAGTATAATGCTTTCATAATATGCCGTGCCGTCCAGTTTGAAACGCCGAGATAGAGAACCTTGCCCTGCCTTACTAAATCGTTCAGGGCTTCGAGAGTTTCTTCCAATCCGCAGGACAGATCCCAGCCGTGAACCTGATAAAGGTCGATATAATCGGTTTTTAATCTTTTTAAGCTGTTATTGCACGCCTCTATAATATGTTTTCTGGAAAGACCGGCATTATTTACGTCTCCCGTGCCGTTCATCGCCGCTTCGCTAAGCGGCGAACGAACTTTCGTCGCGATAACGAATTTTTCTCTTGGAACGTTTAAGATTTTTAATGCATTGCCTAGTATCTCTTCGGACTCTCCGAACGAATACATATCCGCCGTATCGAAAAAATTTATTCCCGATTCATATGCTTTTTTAACCATTGCATTAGCGTCTTCCTGCCCTACCGCGCCTATATTCCTGAACTTAAACCCAAAAGTCATCGTTCCTAAGCAAAGCCTCGATACTTTTAGTCCTGTATTCCCCAAATTAACGTACTCCATACAAAGTCTCCTTGCATTAAAATATTATATTATTTCCGAAATGTAGAAAGATAAACGGGAAGCCCCATCTGTTCTATCTGGTCAAGATACTCCTCAAGCCTGTCTATATGTTGTTCTTCATCGTCTAAAATCGACTGCAATAAATCTTTAGTGCCGTTGTCTTTTATTTCTGCGGCAAATTTTATATCTTCGTTATAAGCTTTGATTGCGACTTCTTCTGCTTCCCTGTCGTTTTTATGCATTAATTCGACGTTAGACCCTATATGAAGTTTATTGTAATTAGACACAATCGGTATTCCTTCGAGAAATAATACCCTGCCTATTAATTTTTCGGCATGTTTCATCTCGTCTATAGCCCTTTTTTCTACTTCTTTATGCAATTCTTCATAACCCCAGTTGTCCAGCATTTCTGCATGAACCATATACTGATTTATAGCGGTTAGCTCTTCTGCAAGCCTTAAATTAAGCCTTTTAATAATTTCTTCGCTGCCTTTCATAAACTTTGCCTCCTGAATTTTAAAATATTTTATTTATTTTCCGGTTTGTATATTAATTATATCATACAAAAATAATCCGTCCGGGGTATAATAGATAACAAGTTTAAATTAATTGCGAAAAAGGATTATATATATTTATGCATATGGTTTTAGGCGCTCACGTTTCAGTTGCCGGAGGACTTAAAAATGCCTGTATTTCCGCAGAAAATACTGGTTCGACGGCTATACAGATATTTACCAAGAGCCAATTAAGATGGCAGGCTAAAGAATTGAATGTCAATGAAATTAAAGATTTTAAAGAATGCGCAGCCGCTCAAAAATTAATAGTTTTGTCGCACCTTTCATATCTGGTAAATCTTGGAAGTTCTGACGAAGATATAACGAAAAAGTCGTTGAACGCCTTTATCTGCGAAATTAATAGATGCAGTATGCTCGGCATTAAATATTTAATATTCCATCCCGGATCTAATAAAAATTTAACGGAAGAAGAAACTATTAATAAAATTGCCGAAAATTTGAATATAATTTTAAGTAAAACTAAGGATTTTAAAAACGTAATTTTAGTAATAGAAACTACTGCCGGACAGGGAAACCAGATAGGTTACAAACCGGAACATATTGCCGAAATTATTAAACTGTCCAATAATTCTGAAAGACTCGGCGTTTGTATAGATACTTGCCATATTTTTGCCGCCGGATACGACATAAGAACGTCCGACGCTTACGATAATTTTATGAAATACTTTGATAAGATAATAGGATTTAATAAATTATACGCCTTTCACCTGAACGATTCCCTCAAACCTTTAGGATCAAAAATCGACCGTCACGCTCCTATAGGAAAAGGCTATATAGGACTTGAAGCATTCAGATTTATTTTAAACGATAAAAGGCTTGAAAACATTCCGCTCATAATAGAAACCCCGGGCGGCGACAAAGAACATAAGGCGGATTTGGATACTTTAAAAAATCTTATCGGTTAAGCCAGCCTAAATATTTTTTTACCCCTTCTTCGACCGGCGTAAAGTTTTCTTTATATCCGATGTTTCTTAATGCCGCTATATCCGCTTCGGTAAAGCTTTGATAGGCGCCTTTAAGGTGCTCCGGAAACTTAACGTATTCCAGAGAGCCTTTCCCGTGATATTTTATTACGGCGTTTGCAACGTCGTTAAACGACCTCGCATTACCCGTACCTATGTTAAATATTCCGGATTTTGAAGGATTGTCCATAAACCATAAGTTAATCTTTGCGCAGTCTTCGACGTAAACAAAATCGCGTCTCTGCTCTCCGTTGCCGTAACCGTCTGTCCCCTCAAAAAGCTTTGCTTTTCCTGTTGCAATTATCTGGTTGTTAAAATGATATGCGACGCTCGACATAGTGCCTTTATGAGATTCCCGCGGACCGTAAACGTTAAAATATCTAAACCCAGCTATTTGATACTTCGCACTTTTAATTACGCTCCTGACGAACTGGTCGAACTGAAACTTTGAATAAGCATACATATTTATCGGAAGCTCGCATTCTCTTTTTTCCGTAAACCCTTTTTTGCCGAGTCCATAAACCGAAGCCGAAGAGGCATAAATATATTGGGCTTCATTTTCCTGACACCATTTTAAAAGCTCTTTGGAATACTCGAAATTATTCCTCATTATAAATTTCCCGTCCCATTCGGTAGTCGAAGAACAAGCGCCTTCATGAAAAATTGCCGTTATCTTTCCAAAATCGTAATTTGATTTGATTCGTTCAATAAAATCTTCCCTGTCCATATAGTCTAAAATATCAAGATCGTGAAGATTATACATTTTTTTTCCGTTAGTTAAATTATCTACGACCAATATATTGGACTCGCCTCTTTTATTGAGTTCCTCTATAATGTTAGATCCTATAAATCCCGCACCGCCGGTAACTACTATCATGTAAATGCGCTCCTTTTATATACGATTTTAATACGATTATTAAAAAAATATGCGATTTTTATTTTTAATTGACGTCTATATTAGATTTTCTGTTCCACATATAATAAAAATTGCGCAGCGCAATTTTTATTTCGCTTTTGTTAGTAATATACGTAGCATTGTTGTCTTGATTTTCCGACGGACCGCAATTTCCTCCGTAGCATGATGCTCCCTCCGCCGAAGGCGACCAGTTAGCCGAACCCTCCCTAAATACGACGCCGGGTATGATAAATATTTTTTCATGCATTATATTCCAAAACCCTCTGTCTCTTTTTGCTTTTATAAAAATATTTTTTATGTTTTTAAGCATATAAGTTCTGTCTGTTTTGTCTTTCATCTGTAAATCGTCCCTATAAATATAAATCTTAACCCCTCTATGCGCAAGATATATTAAATCTTTTGCAATTTTATAATCGGTGAAAGAAAACATTGCGATATATAATCTCTTGGAAATCAAAGATTTATTTAACCAATGTATGTCTATATTTTGAAGATTATATCTCGGAGAAAAATAAGTTACGGTCTTGGCGTTAGCCGATAAAGGCATTACAAAACAGCTCAAAAAAATAAAAATTAACGCTGTCCGTACAACTGATTTCATAAAAGGCCTCAATCTTAATTAATATGACTACTTATAAATAAATTTATTAAAAATTTTTATTATTATAATATAGACGAAATTCGTATGCAACAGATATAAGTTTAGGTGCTGCCGACTAAATATTTATTTTTTCTATTTTTATTTCTTTTACGATATTATCGACAAGATCCATTGTAAACAGCTCTGTCCCCGGCATCTGCACCGTTGCCGTACCGCAAGCTATTCCAAGTTTTAGGGAATCTTCGGCGCTGCCTCCGTTTGCGATAACGCTCAAAATACCGGCAACCATAGAATCTCCTGCTCCTACTCTCGACACCAC
>JAJYHI010000021.1 GCA_021784835.1 bacterium | reverse complement strand
ATAAAACATCGAAAGATGGTTTATCTGAAACGTAGCTTCTATTCCTTCCGGAGACAGCATGTAATCCTTCAAATAAACGCCGGCGTTGTTTATTAAAATATCTAAACTGCCATATCTTTTTTTTACCTCTTCGGAAAAACGATAAACTTCTTTTAGGGACAATAAATCGCAGACAAAATAATCCAAATTTTTAGCGCCCGTTAAAGAAGAAATTTCCCTTACTGTTTGTTTGCATTTTTCTTCATTCCTGCCGTGAATCAGGACAGAAAAGCCTTTCTGCGCAAGAATAAAGGCAGTCTGTTTCCCTATTCCGTCGGTAGAACCCGTAATAAGAACGGTTTTCATAATTTTGCCGTCCTTTCCGCAACGATTTTTCTTACGCTTTCGCTTTCGTCGTCTTTCATTAGAGGCAGATATTCTTCGGGAATTCTTCTCGACACGGCTTTTCTTACCAATGCTTCGCCGTCTTTTATCATATCTTTTAAATATTTCGGCTCTATTCTTTCGGCGACCTTAATTCTTACTATAGGCTCTTTATCGTGCATTAACGAGGGCAGGTAAGATTCGTCTATTCTTTCGGCGGCCGCATGCCTTACCCAGAAAGATTTATCGTTGAGCATTTTTGGAAGCTCTTTTGCGTCTATTCTTTTTGCAACGATTAAACGGACTTCTTTGTACGGGTCGTTTATAAGAGGCGTTAAATTTTCGGCGGATATTCTTGAGGCAACTTTATATCTTACGTTTTCGTCTTTATCTGTTATAGCATGGATGAGATAAACGGGCTCTGCCGTGCTTACGGCATTAAAGCGCTCTTTGAAATCGCCGGTTTTTAGAATATTTATAAATTCGTCTTCGGTCATTTTATTTATAAATTCAATAAATTAATAAATTTTAGTTATTACAATTTAATTATACCTTAAAATTTTGAATTTCGGCACATTCTTAACGTTTTTTTAAGATATAATTTATTCATATATAATATAATATACCGGAGGTAAAAATTATGCTGAATATAAAAAGAATTTACGACGAACCGTCCGATAAAGACGGCATAAGAATATTAGTGGACAGGTTATGGCCGAGAGGCATAAGCAAAGAAAAGGCAAAAATAGATTTCTGGTTTAAAGACATAGCCCCTTCTAACGAATTGAGGAAATCGTTTCATGAGGCGGCAATAGATTTTAAAGAATTTAAAGCAAAATATTTGCGTGAACTTTCGGAATACGGCCGCAGGCATAATTCATCCGCCGAGCCGGGTTCGGATAATTCGATTGCTGAAATATCAAGATTATTAAAAACCGGAGGCAAAGATATAACCTTATTATATGGGCTTAAAGACGAAATAAACAACAACGCCGCAGTTCTAAAAGAATTTATATTAAAATCCTCATAGCTGGTTTTATGTTTAAAACGGGCTTTCGAGTATATAAATTTTATTATTTTTATATTTAAACAGATAAAGGGGTTTTTTAAATCTGCCGCCGGTTAATTTGCTGATTCCGCAGACCCCTTTAAACGTTTTAACTTTTAGAAGGGCGCGATAAAATTGCATTCCTTCGCCGTTTTCCGAAAAACCTTCGGCTTTTTTCTGCCGCATATAATTTGAATTTAGATAATAATTATACGGGCTTTCGGAAACTGCGGCATGACGGGAACGGTTAGCCTTCTCTGCCGCTTTAATTATTATCCCTCCGATATCGTATCCCTCGGCGCTGAGTATATTGGGCATTTCGCCGTATGTATCTTTATATTCGGAATAGAATTTCTTAACGATTTTATTATCGTCATGCTTGAAAAATCCGTCTGGAAAAATTGCGTTCTGCATATAAAATCCGTACTTTTCCATAAAAGGCCTCGAATCCAAAGAACTCAGTCCGAATATAGGAAATCCGGTAATATTATAATAAGCGAGCTGGGTTAAAATAAGTTCGAGCTTAGAAGGACTACCTATAACGAAAAGACCGTTAAAAGGTATATCCGGCTTCGACTTAGTTATACCGTGCATAAGGTTGTAAGGAGTAATGCCGAGCTGGGCCTTTTCCGCCTTAGATACATGCGTACTGCCGATATTGTTAAACTTGACTATCGAGTTAAAATTATAAAAAAAATCGACCGTTTTATCGGCGTATCCGGTAGAATTAATAATATTTACGCCGTATTTTCTTGAAAATAAATTTATATAGGACATAATTTTTAAACCGTATCCGCCGTCGGGATATATCGCCGATACGGACCTTATGCCTACATATGCGGCATATTTCATTTCCGTTTTTATCTCCTGCCTTAAAGTCATTCCGTAGCTGAAAACAAAGGGGGATAAATCTTCTTTGGCGATGACGGGCGACGGGGTTATTACGGGAATTTTAAATTTAACCGAATCTGATGCAAAGTATTTCAGCTGTCCTTCAAAAAGAGGCCCTATCACGGCGCTTGTATTTTTTTTGGACAAAGAAGCGAACATTCGGCCGACGTTGCTGCCGTCCGCGCCGGACGGCAGGTTGATTATCGAGTATTTTATATTCAATCCGCCCTGTTTATTAAGGCTGAGGAGAAGCCCGTTTATAAACTGCTTCGTAAAGAACGCAAATCTCCCGCCGGTCGGAAGCGCCAATGCTATTCTTACCGCATCGCCTTTGTCCCAGCCGTTTTTGCTTATAACGGTTTTTCCCGCGGACGGCGAAGGGGACAAGAAAACGGAAAGAAACAATGCGGCGACTGCGGCAAAATAAATTTTCGTTCTGGCAGAATTCATTTTTATTTTTATATCAATAAATTCAAAATTAAGGTTAACAATATTTTATTTATACAACTAATAGCTATAACAGTCAATCGGAATTAATTAAAACAAAATAATTATTTTATTTTTTTTTATTTTATCTTATCATTATTCGTATGAATATCGAAGATTATCGATTATATTTTAACTACAGGATTATTTTAAAAGCTAAATCCAAAGGTTATTTAAAAGCGGCGTTTAGCCAAAACGAACTTGCCGTAGATAATTTTGAAAATAACGATTTTTACGCAATATTTAAAACCGAGACGGAAAATGAAATTAATTTATTGCATAAATTTAAAATAAAACCCGTAAAAACAAGCAGGTTAATAAATTATTACGGTAAAAAATCCCTTTCTCCCGCTTTGCCGCAATTTTTACATATATACGGCCGAGCCGATTTATTTGATGACGGCGGTATTTTAGAATCGAAGATAAGGTCTGCCCGCGGCATTTTTTTAACGTCGTCAAGATTCGAAGGCGCAAAAATCTATAAGCCCGGAGCGGATATTTTGAACAATTTATATTTATATCTTTCCGACGGCAGCGGCAATCCAAAATTCGATTTTATCTGCACAGGCACAAACAGCGAAGCCGAGATAGAATTCATCCGAAAATTTTCGGGAAATTTTTTATTAATAGTCCTGCCGTCAAACCCTCAGGTAAATTTAACCTCCTTAAACTTAAATAAAACCGCACCCGGTTTTTTGCATATTTCAGCATCGGACCCATTTTCTAAAAATTCAAAATACGGCTTTGCTTTAAGGAACAGCCTTGCTTTTCATTTATCGCAGGAAGCCGCGGTATTGTATCTATCTCAAAAAAGTTCTTTATCAGGCCTTATTAAAAAATTTCAAAATGCCGGCAAAAAAGTAAAAATATTCGACGGAGAGCGCCGTTCCGGTTCGGATGCCGCTTTTCCGATCAAATCCCGTGAGAATATAAGCGGGAATAATATTCGGCGGCATAACGCAATCCAGCAGTTTATAATAAATTGTTTAGAAAAAGAAAATATTGCTATTGACAATTTATTAAAACTAAGCAATATTAAATTAAATGCGGACGAAAAAGAGACCGTAAAAGCTATTTCGATGCTTGAAATGAATTGCGAAATAGAAAGGCGCCCTGGAGGAATTATAAAAAAAATATGAAGAATCTTGTTATAGTCGAATCTCCGTCAAAAGCAAATACTATAAATAAATACTTAGGGTCAGGCTATACCGTTAAGGCCACAGTAGGGCATATAAAAAATCTGCCGAAAAGCTCTATCGGCGTGGATATCAAAAACGGGTTCGAGCCTAAATACGAAATCATAAAAGGAAAAGAAAAAACCGTCGAAGAAATTAAAAAACTTGCGAAAAATGCGGATACGGTTTATCTGGCTCCAGACCCCGATAGGGAAGGGGAGGCGATTGCATGGAACATAAAAGAAATTATAGACGATATCAAGGGCAAAAAACCTGAAATAAAGAGAGTGCTCTTTCACGAAATAACCAAAGATAAAGTTATCGACGCAATCGAAAATCCTACGACTTTAAATAAATCCATGTACGAATCTCAAAAAGCCAGAAGAATATTGGACAGGCTAGTAGGTTATAATCTAAGTCCGTTCTTATGGGAAAAAATAAGAAGAGGGCTTTCTGCCGGAAGGGTTCAATCCGTAGCGTTATATTTAATCGTAGAAAGAGAAAAGGAAATAAATGCTTTCGTGAAAGAAGAATTCTGGACTGTAAAAGCTCTTTTCGATATAAAAAACAAAGATAATAATTATTCCGCAAGCATAGAAGGGGAGCTCGTTAAAATAAACGGCAAAGAACCCGTAATAAAAACGGAAAAAGAGGCCGGCGAATTAAAAGAAAACCTTCTTAAGATCGGCGGCGGTTATGAAATAGCCGATATAACCAAAAAACAGGCATCGAGAAAAGCGCCCATCCCTTTCATAACAAGCACCCTTCAGCAGGAAGCGGCCAAAATATTACGGTTTCCCGTAAAAAAAACAATGTCCGTAGCCCAAAAACTGTACGAAGGGATAGAACTGGGGGCGGTTGAAGGCGTCAGCA
>JAJYHI010000072.1 GCA_021784835.1 bacterium | reverse complement strand
TTTCATAAGCGGATAACCTCCTTAATTTGCGTTAGTTGCGTTATCCGCTATTTTATTATTATTTTTAGTTAAGGAATAGACAAATTAAAAGTTATTTATATATAGACATTATAAAAGTTATTAACAGTCGTCAACTTTTTGCTTTACAATTTTTAGAAAATCTAATAATATATCCAAATGCTTTCTAAAATAAACAAATTTTTTTCTTCCGTTAAATTAGCTATATATCTTTTTATAGCTATAGCCTCGTTATCCGTGGTGGGAACGCTTATAAATCAGGGCGAACCCATGAGCCAATATAAAAAAGTTTTCGGGGCGGGCGTTTTTCATATTTTATATGGTCTGGGATTTCTTAATATTTTCGGTTCGTGGTATTTCATAGGCCTTTCGATATTATTAATAATAAACCTGATAGCGGCCTCGGTAAATATTTTTCCCAGAACTCTTAAGGCCGTTTTCGGACCGTTTCCTTCTTTTAAAGAAGCTGCGGATAAAAAAAAATCCAAAGCCGTATACGAAAGTTTCGAATCAAAAAAAGATGCCGAAGAGATTACGAAAGTTTTAAATTCAAGGTTCGGAGTTCCGGCTGTCGTTATAAACGGCTCTGGGCATAATGAGAAAGAGCTTTACTATTCAAAAAATTCGATATTCAGATTTTCTCCTTATATAGCTCACCTAAGCGTGATAATAATTCTAACAGGCGTGCTGTTAAACGTAAAATACGGCTTCAGGTCATTTGCCAATATAAATGTCGGCCAAAAAACTAACGTTTCGTATCTGACCGGCAATAATAAACCCGTTAAGCTTCCTTTTACTATAAGATTAGATAAATATCAGACAAAATACTATCCCAACGGCATGCCCAAGGCTTACACGAGCAAAATCAGCATTATTGAAAAACACGTCAGGGTTCTTACGAAGAATATAGGCGTGAACCATCCTTTGACATACGGCGGCATAACCCTGTATCAAGCCAGCTACGGTCAATATAAGCCTCCAAAAATTACCGTAGGGCTTTTAATTTTAAATTTAAAAAACCGCAATTTCAAAAAAGCTATATACGCTCAAGCCGGAAAACTTTACGATGCCGGAACGGGCAATATTAAATTCAGATTCATCGCCGTTAAAAAACCTCAGAAAGGAGAAATTCCCTTTTTTATTAGAATATATCTTAAAAACGATACTAGAAAAATTAATTTTCATGTATTAAATTTAAAAAAACAAGCGGCTCCGTTAATATTCGCCAAGTATAACGGCGCCATTTTTCTTTACAGAGGCGTAAAACAGATAAGAACATATTATTATAGCGGAATCGAAATTACAAAAAATTCATACACTTCCGTTATATGGTTCGGTTCCATAATTCTTATAATCTCCCTGTTTTTCTCGTTCTTTTTTAATCATCGGGAAATATGGGTAAGAATATCGGGCATAAAAGACGGCAAGAAAATCCAGATAGATTTATTGGCTCAACCTAAAAAGAAATTTGAATCTTTTTACAAAAATTTTAATAAAAAAACTGCTGAAATAAAGAAAGAATTAACTTAACAATCACAATTGCAATATATAGCGTTTGTCTCTGCGACGGCGAATAACTGCGATGTCGCCGGTTGAACATCTAATCTTTATAATAATGAATGTTATAATGCTTAATGCTTACTTAATACTCAAAATAATATGTTTAAATAATAAATGCCGAATTAATTGAATGAATGTTTTAACGAGGTCAAATTATGTTCTCTCCTAATATATCCGTTCTTGACGGTTCGCTGTATTTTACCGTATCCCTGCTTTTTACGGCGATATCTTTTCTTGGATATTTTATATTTTTATTCTCGGGAAGCAAAATAATTTCCAAATTATCTTTCGCTTTCCTGATTACGGCATTCTTAATACAAACATACGCGTTCACGGTCAGGTGGATATATGCTTATAAAATCGGCATAGATACCCCGCCCTTCGTCGACCTTTACGATTCTATGGTATTTTTTGCGTACGTCCTTCTCTTCGGCTTCATTTTATTAAGAATTTTCTACGACTTCGACGCCTTAGGATTTATAATAACTCTCGTTTCGGCGCTGGCTCTGGGATTCGCATCGTTTTCCCCGCTTTCTCCAAGCGCGATAGAACCCACTATTCCGGCTCTTCAAAGCTACTGGCTGATTTATCACATAATGACGCTGTTCATATCATACGGAGCGTTCGGAGCATCGTTCGGCTTAGGTATACTTTATTTAATTAAAAACAGAAAAGAAACCGCTCCTAATAATTCGCTTAAGAATAAACAGGGCAGATTCTTAACCCTCTTGCCGCCGTCAGCCGTTATAGAGGAATCTATTTATAAAGTCGTCGTCTTTGGAATAGTATTTTTAACGGCCGGCATAGTAATCGGAGCGGCATGGGCGGACAGCGCATGGGGCGGATATTGGAGCTGGGACCCGAAAGAAACATGGTCTCTTATAACATGGCTTACTTATATTCTGTTTATACATGCAAGATTCACAAAAGGCTGGGGCGGGAAAAAAATGGCGTGGATAGCCGTCATTGGATTTGCCGTAGTAATATTTTGCTATCTCGGCGTCGATTTAATTCTCCCCGGTTTACACTCTTATGCTACTCCGGGCGCAACTTCCGTATTATAATATAATATAATTAAGTAAAATAAATACATACATTCATACATAGAGGCCGCATTGAAATTGAATAAAAAAAATTCTGGCATAACGACTATTTTGCCTTTTAAACCTTATATATACGCGGATAAATTTGCGGGAGATATAAAAAATCTGGTCGCTCCGCCATACGACGTAATAAGCAAAGAACTTCAGAACGAACTCTACGAAAGGTCGGAATTTAACATCGTCAGACTTGAGTTCGGCAAAGAATCTAAAGGAGATACCGAAACCGAAAATAAATACTTAAGAGCGGACAGTTTATTTAAAGAATGGATAAATAAAGGGGTTTTAAAAGCGGAAACTAAAGATTCCATTTATATTTACGTTCAAAAATTTAATATAAGCGGCGTTTTATATGAAAGGATTGGTTTTTTATCGCTTTTCCTGCTTCCTGAATTTAAAGACAACAAGACAATTTACGGCCATGAAACTACCCTTTCTGGGCCGAAAGCCGACAGGTTTAAGCTTATAGAAGCCGCACAAGCTAACTTCAGCCCTATTTTTTCGGTATTTGAAGATAAAAATTCCGCCGTTTTAAATATTTTAAAACAATCTATCAAAAACGGAACTTCCGAAAAACTTTTTGATTTTAAATATGAAAACGATATAGAAAATGTATTATACCGGCTGTCCTCCGAAAACATTATAAATCTTATCCATAATGAAATGCTTGAAAAACCTGTTTATATTGCCGACGGCCATCACAGATTCGAAACCTGCGTAAATTTCAGGGATTACATTAAAAACCAGGGCATAAAAGGAATAGACGCAAGTTCGTGCCTAATGTATTTTGCGCCGTCAAATCAGGATGGGTTGGTAATATTGCCGACGCACAGGGGAATAAAAGAAAAGAATATAAATCTCGACGAATTTCTGAATATAATAAAAGCAGATTTTGATTACAAAGAAGTTAATATTGACGATATACTTAGAGAAACTAAAGAATGCGGAAAGGAAGGCGTATCGTTCGGATTTATTCATAATTCGCCAAAAGGATTCATCCTGTCTTTCAAAAATGTAAATGTAAAATCGGAAAATAATCCTTTGGGGGCATTGGACGTTTCAATTCTGCAGGAATATATATTTAAAAAAGCTTTAAATATAACTCAGGAAGAAATTGATTCGCAAAAATATCTAGTATATGAAAAAGATGCGCAAAAAGCCGTAGAAAAAGTAAAAAATAAAAGCCTTGAAGCCGTTTTTCTTATGAACCCGACCAAGATGGAAGACGTAATTAAGATAGCATCTATGGGCCTTAGAATGCCTCAAAAATCCACATATTTTTATCCAAAAGTAATAACCGGCCTCGTTATAAATTCGCTTAAGGAGACCGTGAAAATTTAAGCTTGGATAAAAACTCTGAAGATAGCGCGGCCAATTTAGTTTGAAATATTTTAAAACCGGTAAAAATAAATATTTTTTGCAAATAAGTTTTATATTATGAATAAATTTTATATATTGCAATTTTAATATTTTTTTGTTAGTATAATAAAGCTTAAAACATAAATCTTTAATATTTTCATATAAGGACGGGGTTGCAAAATAGAAAACGACAGACATTTTGTGAAAATAATGTGGATAATCGTAATAACCGGCATTATCGTTATTGTGGGGCTGGGTATTTTTGCGGCCTTAGGTCTAAATTATAATTTCCCTGATATAAATAAGATATTGCCTTTATAAAACTAATAAACGCATATCAGGATTCGATTATCTTCTTATAATAAAAACTTTTCGAGCCGCTAGCTCAGCAGGTAGAGCACCTGACTTTTAATCAGGTGGTCGTGGGTTCGACTCCCGCGCGGCTCACCACTTAAAACCGCAGTAAATAAGCATTTCCAGACCATTTTATAAATTTTATATTGATTATATTTTACATAAATTTTATAATTTTTATAGAATTTTTGTCCCAAATTTGTCCCAAACACTTTATAAGTAGGGAGAATGAAAATGTCAGGGAATATAAGGCTTCGTGGCAAACATTACTACTACGACTTTATGATAGACGGCAAACGGTATAAAGGAACCACTAAGACCGACGATAAAAAACTTGCCGAACATATTGCAGATACGATTAAATCCGATTTACTCAGAAAAAAGCACGACTTGCCGTCAAATATAAAATATCAATTTAAAGATGTTTGGGATATTTATATTAAGTCCCAG
>JAJYHI010000069.1 GCA_021784835.1 bacterium | reverse complement strand
CGAATTTTATCTTAGATTTCGAGCCGGTAAGGCGTATAACCAGCTTTGCAAAATCGGCTATGGTAAATTCGTAATTATTTCCCATATTAACCGGTCCCGTAAAACCGCTTTTATCTTCGATAAACAGTATAATCCCGTCTATTAAATCCGATACGTAGCAGAAAGAGCGGGTCTGTTTTCCGTCTCCGTAAACCGTTAAATCTTCTCCCTTTAGCGCCTGAACTATAAAATTGGAAACTACCCTGCCGTCGTTTTCCAGCATTTTGGGTCCGTATGTATTAAAAACCCTTATTACTCTTATATCCGTTCCGTATCGCCTGCGATAATCGAACATAATCGTTTCCGCCGCCCTTTTTCCTTCGTCGTAGCAAGACCTTATAGAAACCGGATTAACATTGCCGTTATAATTTTCGGGCTGTGGATGGACGGACGGCGAACCGTAAACTTCCGAAGTGGAAGTGTGTAAAACCGGTATCTTAAGGCGCGCTGCGTTTTCCATAACGTTAAATATGCCGTAAACGTTGTCTTTCATAGTTTTCAAAGGGTCTCTTTGATAATGCGGAACCGACGCCGGACAGGCGAGGTTAACTATAAAATCGGCCTCTATGCTAAACGGAGAGCTTATATCTCCCCTGATGACTTCGAAAGCGGGATTGCCCGTAAATTCTTTTATATTGTTCTTCGACCCAGTATAAAAATTATCCATGCATAAAACTTCATGCCCTGCGTTTAAAAGCCTTTCGCATAAGTTAGAACCGATAAAACCCGCTCCCCCCGTTACAAGCACTCTCATAATCTAATTTTCCTCCGCTATATTTTTCTCGATATTATTTTTGCTTAAATCGTATTTATTACCGTATCCCCTTCTGGTTATCATATACAAATCGTTCACGTATGTGTTGCCGTTTCCTATTATTATCGTGGTATTCATACTTACGATATCGAATTTGTCTATATTTTCGAGCGTCGTTATAATTATCTCTTCGTCGGGTCTCGTTGCCGCCTTTGCGATAACGGCAGGCCTGTCTTTCCCGATGTTTTCCAGCAGGATATTTTTTGCGATAGTCAGTTCTTCTTTTCTCTTCATGCTCTTGGGATTATAGATTATTATCACGAAATCTCCGGCCGCCGCCGCCTTCAATCTTTTTTCTATATCTTTCCACGGAGTTAAAAGATTAGACAAAGATATAACGCAAAAATCGTTGGTTATCGGCGCTCCAGCCGCCGCCGAAACTGCGCAGAAAGCCGGAATGCCGGGTATTATTTCCACGGGAATTTTTCCCGTGAGTGATTCTTTGTCTATAATTTCGAGCAAAAGACCGCTCATTCCGTAAATGCCGGCGTCGCCTCCCGAAACAAGCGCTACGGATTTGCCATCCAAAGATTTTTTAACCGCCGCTTCGCATCTTTTAATTTCGTCTTTCATATTGAACGGAAGTCTTTCCTGTTTTTCGCTTAATATATCTACTATATGCCTCAAATATGAAGAATAACCTATTATTACTTCCGCCTCTTTTATGGCTTCGAGAGCTTTTTTGCTTAAATGTTCGGTGTCTCCCGGACCGGTTCCTATAACCGTTATCTTTCCGTAAGATTCTGACCGTCCGCCGTTTAATTCCATTAATCACCCTCCTTTTCTTCTCTATTAATACGCTAATCCCGATTCTTAAATTTATTACACGCCTAACGGCGGTTCGGGAAAACACGTCGATTAAGTTAAGAAACCATTGCCGCCGCTGCCGTAACGTTTCCTTTTTTTTGTTTAGGTATCAGCAGTTCCCCGCCGTTTTTCGCCGACATCGCCGCGCAAGGTTCGCAGACGGAATATGCGCCGGTGTGTTTAAAACTTGCCGACCGTTCTATATTTATACCCGCCTCTTTTCCTTTTTTATTGTTTTTTTTATTTTTATTCGAATCTATAAAGGCGTTTATTTCGTCTTTATCGTAAAAGTCTATAAAATTACCGTATTTATATCCGAATTCCAGCAATCCGGCCTCATTTCTTTTTAAGTCTATCGTAGCAACGTTCCTTATTGACTTAAGCGATAAATTATTTTCCTTAAATACGGAAGATATAAAATCTTCTATCTCTTCAAATGAGGTATTCTTATTACAGCCTATGCCTACGGTTAAGCGTCTCGGCCTTAAAAGCGCAATATTTTCGGCTTCCGCAATATTTTTCGGGTTTTCTTTTAAAGAAACGACCGCCGCCTTTTTGCTGCCCATGTTTGCGGTATTTAAACCTTTCGACAGGATTATTCGTTTTGCGTTTTTAAACCCGCTTATATAAGACTTTATTTCCCGCATGTTAAAAATACTATCTTCGTCTATGTATATTCTTATCTCTTCTCCGCAAATAGAAGCTTTATTGAATATTTTTATTTTGCTTTCCCCGTCTTCTATAAACAGGCCGAACCTATCTGCGAACATATCCAAAGAAAAATTTCCGGTTGCGTCCGTCGCGGTGGTAATTACCGGAATTGCTCCGTTTCCTATGTACCCTGCGGTTTCCTCGGCAAATTTATTCGCGCCCCCCGTGTGACCGGAAAGCAGGCTGACGACGAATTTGCCGGCTTCGTCTATCGTTATAACGCCGGGGTCGCTGAATTTATCTTTAAGAAAAGGCGCGATAATCCTGACCGCCGCCCCAGCCGCCAGAAAGAATACTATGAAATCGTATCCGCGTAACAGTTTTTTAATAAAATAATCTTCCGATAATCTTTTATATCTTTCGATACCGGTCTTCAAAAGTTTTATCCCGTTGGCGGAAGGCGTTTCCAAAACCGACGTTTCCGACTGTAAGCCAAAGGCGCGCGCCGTTAATCCCGTTTTTTCTTCTCCGATAAAAAAATGCAGATTTATAATTTCGGAAATGTCAGGAATATCGGTCCCGCTGTGCGCTTTGAGCTTTTTTGCCATGCCGCCGTAAATTTTAACCGCTTTATTTAAAGAATTTTCCGAGGTTATTATAAGGGCGATATTCGTAATTTTAAATATGCCGTCAGACGGTATTTCCACCGTTTCTGAAGCCGTGCGAAAAGCTCTTATCATAAAGTTTCGACCTGTTTTTTTTGAGATATTTTCCCTTTAAAGCCTCTCCTACTATTAAGACTGCCATATTTTTGACGGAAAATTCTCCTGCTTTTTTAACTACGTCTTTTAATTCGCAATTTATTAAAATCTGGCTTTTAAGCGATACGTCTTTAGCAATCAGACACGGGGTATTTTCCGGATAATGTTCCTTTAAATCCCCGACTACGCCGTCGATTAATCCGAAGCTCAGATATATAGCCATTGTTCCCTTATGGCTCGCAAGACTTTTTATCTCCTGCCCATCCGGCAGTTTTCCAGTCCTTCCTTCTCCCCTGCAGAATATTACCGTTTGCGAAACATCCGGCAGTGTCAAAATAGACTTGTTGGCGGCGCTTGCGGCAAAGGCGGCGGTAACCCCGGGTATGATTTCATATTTTATTCCCATTTCGTCCAGATAATGCATTTGTTCGTTTATTGCGGAATATATTGAGGAATCCCCGGCATGAAGAACGGATATGATATTTGGCTCCAATCCTATAAGATTCTCAAGCCTTTCCTTAATCTGTTCGAAACTAAGGATTTTCATGTCTATTAACTCCGCGCCCTTTTTTATAACCTTTAACATCCCGGGATTAATCAAAGAACCGGCATAAAAAACTGCGTCGGACTTTTTTAATATTTTAGCGGCTTTTACCGTCAAAAGTTCTGGGTCGCCTGGACCCGCCGATACAAAATATATTTTAGTTCCGATTGATTTGCCCATATTATACGAAAACCCCTATAAGAATCGAAAAGTAATCGTAGTTCCGTTCTTTCTTTTCCGCAAAATCTTTTATAAGGACAGACTTCTCTATTAAATAAAGTTTTAGTTTTCCGTCTTCCAATTGCCTGCCGCATAGCCCGTTAAACGCTTTTAAAATCTCTTTTACGTAACCGCCGGCTTTCATAAAGACTATAACCTGAGGCTTAGGAATCTTATCCGAGATGAACTTTATTTCGTTTTCTATTTCGGTTAAATCTTTTTTCACTGGAACCGATATTAAAACAGAACTGTTTTTAATAATATAAGGTTCTCCTATTAATCCTAAAGAATAATGAAAAGAAGAAACGCCGTTTACTATCTTTATGTTAATTCCGTTTTCCTCGCGATTTAAAACTTCCTGTATAGCATTGTGCAGTCCCCAGTATGTGCTGTAAAACATAGGGTCGCCCAGCGTAACGTAAGAACAGACGCCGTCGCTGAGTTTTTCGATTATTTTAACGGCGTTTTCCTTATATAGAACTTTATTTCTTCCTTTTGAGAGTTTCATTTCCACCTCTAACGGAATAAGCCTGTTTTCGGGGAAATCCGATATGCCGGCGAATTTAAGGGCATTTTTTATAATATCGTAAGCTATTCTATTTTTTCCTCCGCAAACGTCGGGATAGAATATAAAATCGCTTTTGATGAGCGCGTTAACCGCTTTTACCGTTATCAGTTCAGGGTCTCCGGGGCCTACTCCTACGATAAATAATTCTTTTTCAATCATTTTCGGTTTTCCCAAGACTTTCTATATTTAAGTCGTCATGCGGATTTTCCGCATTTTCTTTTTTACCGGTTTCAATCTCTTTATTTCTTATTTTCACGCTTGGCATATCTGCATTATGTTCCCGTTCTATCTTGAAAGTAAGGGTTCTGCCGCGGACGGAGCGGGAAGTTTTTGTATTTGTTTTTGGATTAGACGCTTTAATAGACTTTATAATTTTAATTATATATATCTGGTTCAATGCCTGAAAATACGAATCTTCCTTAACGGATTTCAACCTCGACACGTTAACGGAAATAATTTCGTGTTTTATTTCTATGTTGCCGTATTCTTTCAGACCGTAATCCTTAATAAACGTCAAAACTGCGTTTAACGAATCTATCGTTATAACGTTTATAACTATCGCGCCTTTATTCTTTAAAATATGGAGGGATTCTTTTAAAATTTTTCTCAAATCCTTGCCGCCTCCTCCGCCTATAAATATCGAATCGGCCTGTCCCGCTTTTGCCGCCTGTTTTAATGCGTCGGGAAGTTCGCCTAAAATAGGCTCGATATTATGCCTTTCGAATCTCTTTATATTATTTTTAAGATTGTCTATCTTAAATTTATTTTTATCTATCGAATAAACGAATCCTTTATGCGCTATCGCGGACGCTTCTATACTTATGCTTCCGCTGCCGCACCCGGCGTCTATAATTACCGAATCGGCTTTCAAATCCATTAAAGATAGGCTTACCGCCCTGATTTCTTTTTTTGTCGGTTCTCCCGCCGAATGAATATATTTATCGTCGTCTATCCCTAAGACAAGGCTCTTAAGGTCGTCGCCGTAAGCCGGAGCGGCACTTTTTTTATTTTTATCGGTTAATACGACTATATTTTTTTTACCGCTTATATCTTCTAAAATTTCTTTTGTAAAGCTTTTATAAATTTTTTCATTTTTAGTGCATAATTCAGTCAGCGCATAAAACTCGAATTTTTCTAAAAAACCGCTTTCTTCCAGTTCGGTGTATATTTTATTAGGGGTATTCACATCGTCTGTATATATGCCTATTGCAGGCTTTCCGGAATATAAAGCTTCGTAGATATTTTTGAAATCCCTCCCGTGCAGGCTTATTATCAAGGCCTCGGTCATAGGAATTTTTAATTTTGAAAAACCTGCCTGCATAAAACTGACTGCCGGGTAAACTTCTATAAATCTTTTTTCGTTTTCTTTTAAGAGACTTAATATAGTTCCGCCGATACCGAAAAAATTAGGGTCTCCGTTCGCCAGAATTAAGACGTTCTTTTTACCGAGGCTTCCTTTTATATAATCGGTTATAAATTTTATTTTGCTGTCGTAAAATATTGCGGCATTATTTAAACGGGTTATGTTTCCATTGTTTTCGAATATTATGCTTTTATTTATTGAAGAAATTTGCTCTCTTACCCATAAAAGCAGGCTTAAATCTTCTTTTTTAGCAAAGACGGCGTCAAGCCGGTTTTTTTTATCGGTAAATAAGTCCAGGATTTGTTTTTTTGCCGCTTCTAAAAAACATGGAGATACGCCCAGTATATGAACTTTTTTTGCCATTTATAAAGTTTTTATCCTCCTTTATTATATATTAATGCCGCGCCTTAATCCGGTTTAACCGCTTTAAGCGCCGTTCTTTTTACGACGCTTCCCTCGTAAGATATAAGAATAATCTCTATATTTACGCCTTCTCCAGCAGTTTTAGCTAAATTTTCTGCCGCAATTTTTAATATATTTTCAAAAATAATATCGGAATAAATTTTAAACTCGTCGGACGTTATATGACCGAAAGCCTCTCTTGACGTATTTGCTTTAACGATAAGGTTATATATGCGTTCGTCCGGCCGGTTTCCGCTTTCGCTTCCGCATATGCTTTTAACCGTTTTTTTAACCGTTTCTCCAAGAAAGTTTAAATTTAGCCTGCTGTATTTAGCGTTCGTGTTCCTTGCACCCTGCGCTATTTTTATAATCTTTCCGAACTGGCCCGCTAAAATAATATTTTTTATGCCTTTTTTTACTGCTTTTCTTATAGAATACGTTATAAAATCGCCTATTTCTATAAAACTTTCCTGCGGCAGGTCTTTAATTATTTTTAATGCTATTTTTTCGCTGTATCTTCCCGGAGTATAAACGCAGGTATCTATCTTATTTTCCGATAAAAAATTTAAAGACGCTTTTATCGTTTCGAGCCATGCTTTAGCCGATACCGGCATAACATAACCGGTAGTGCCTAATATGCTGATTCCGCCTTCTATGCCCAGCCTCCCGTTCAGGGTCTTCTTTGCCGTTTCCTCCCCTTCGGGTATATACAATACCGAAATAAATATTTTATTATTTAATAAATCCGAACCCGATGCATCCTTGTTTGTCTTGTTTATCCAAAAACATAACTCTTCTTTCGCGGCCAGCTCTATCATCGCAAAGGGTACCGGATTAACGGCTGGAGAGCCTGCTCTCACCGGCAAACCGGGCCTTGTCGCCCTGCCTACGCCTTTTGACGCCGCGAGTATCAAGACGGCGGCTCCGCCTTTTAGCGGACATTTTATTATATTATAAACGGAAAATTTTTCATAATATTTTTTCAACCCTGCGATTTCGTTTTTATTGTTTTTATTTATTGAGGTAAAATCTGCGCATATTTTTATGCCGCCGGTTACGTCGTATTCGTCGCTTCCCGAATCTTTAACGGCAGAGGCTTTTGAAACAGCCGTTCCGTTTTCGTTAATGCGGTATTTTTCCAATTCGGCGATATTTAAATTCGCTTCTTCGCCGCCAGGCATTTTAATTTTTATATCGAAAAATTTTTCCGTATCGAAATAATACCGTATCGACGCCTTTATAACGGCGGCACTCGTGGTTCCGGTAGAAAACCCTTTTCTCAACCTGTTTTTAATATCGATACCCGACCGATTTATTTCGCCGCTCATTTATTTTTTATTCTTGGCCCGTTTTATCTTTAGTCCTATGCTTAAAACGACGTCCCTACGGTAAAATTAACACCGCCTGACGGCCAGTAAGGCTCTCTCGTAAGTATGAAACCGTAGGAAAAGCTAATAGGCCCTATCGGAGACAAATACATTATACCCGCTCCGGCAGATTTATACAACGCAAGCGGCCTGATATCCTCAGTATCCAAAAATACGTTGCCTCCGTCCTGAAATACAAAAAAATTAATATTATTATAAACAGGGATATTAAGCTGTAAATTATAATTTTCCATAACGTCTCCGCCGAGCGGATAATTGTATGGATTGAGATTCACGAGGCCGATAGAATCCTGGGGAAAACCTCTTACCGTGGTTCTGCCGCCCAAAAAAAATCTTTCGTTTATAGGCACCTGGGCCGTCGGCGAAAGAGGCTTTATGTAGCCGAAGCGCAAGGAGTACAAAAAAGTAGTACCGTAAATAAAAGGTATGTATTCTTCGGTATGAAAAAAAATCTTAAAAAAATTAACCTGCGAATCGATTAAAAAATCCGAATATGTAAATCTTAACGTCGTAAAATTTCCGGAGGTCGGGTTAAATATGCTATTTTTAGAATTATATATAACGGAAGCCGAAGTAGAACTTATCCTCGTAAAACCTATGTCTCTGGGCGTTATTTGCGCCCCAGGATTTAACCCCGAAAGATAGTCGTAAAACATTCCGTAAGAAAATAGCCCCTTTAACCGGTCGTTAAACCGCCTTATAAGAGAAACCGAGCCCCCTTCTTTATGCATAGTATAATTAAGGGTAATTATATCCGTATCGAGACCCTGAGCGTTAAAAGCCAGCCCCCTGTAATTATATATGGCATGGTCGTAATAGTTTAAAAGAAGGTTGGTATATATTGCACTTTTAGAAAAGCGTGCGGATAAAGACTTGCCAGTGCCGAAAAGATTGTTGTTCTCGAGCTGCATAAAACCCTTATATCTGGTATATGTGCCGTAGCCTGCACCGAAGCTTAAATCTAAAGGTTTTGCGTCTTTCACGTTGACCGTTATATTTTTATCGGGCTTTATATTGCCGGGATTATCGACTTTAATGCTCACGGAATTGAATATTCCCGCCCTATAAAGTCTGTTCTGTGTATCTATTATTTTTTTCTGGCTGTAAAACTGCCCTTTTTTAAAAAGCAGAAGGCTCTTTATATAATATGTTTTAGTGACGGTATTTCCTATGATTAGAATATTCTTTATGCGGACCCTGGGGCCGCTCTCTATGTAATAATGGAGTACCGCATATTTCTTATCCTTAGAATATTTTATATCCAGCTTTACCTTAGAAAAAACGAAACCGGAATCCGCTAATTTTGTAGAAAGCAGGTTCTTTCCGTTCTCCGCCTTAATTATATAAAAAGGCAGTTTCTGCATTTTAAAAAAATAATCCGTCAGTTTTTTATCCGCCTTTAAAAAGCCCGGGAGGCCTTCGATATAAACATTTTTTACGACGGTCGGTATCCCTTTGTTTATATTCATGGAGATAACGACGCTTTTTTTATCGGCGGCAAATTTTAGCCCGTAAGAAACGCGGGCTGAAAGCCAGCCTTCGTTATTATAATAATTTTCGATATTAGTTATATCGCTTTTAAGCCTTTTTTCGCAGAAATATTCCCTGTTAAAGAGAGACGTTACGCGGGTCTTCATAAGCGAAATTATGGTTTTTTTGCCGACAGGTTTGCTTCCTCTTATAATTATGCTCTTTATTTCAACCTTGTGCCCTTTTTTAACTGTATAATACACGTTAATAGTTTTAGCGGCTTCGTTTTTTTCTTCCTTAAAAGAAATTTCCGCAAAAAAATAGCCTTCTTTTTTAAAAAAATCTTTTAAAACTCTTTGAAACGCTTTAAACGTTCCTTCATCGAAAATCAGCACGTTTTTTATTTCAAGCACAGAATCTTCGATAAAACTTTGTTTCAGAGGCTCCGCTCCCTTAAAATGGAATATTATTTTATAGCCAGGGTGAATATCGAAAGTTATAACCGCATTATATTTAGATATATAAGCTATTTTCGGTTTTTCTATAATGGCGTTTAAATATCCTTTGCTTTTATATAAATTCCAGATTTTTTTCCTGAATTTTTGAAGTTCGTACAGGTTTAAGGGTTTGGAAATTAACTTTCCGATAAGCGCATTTACGGTTTTTTTAGGATAATATAATTTAAATTCGACGAATATCTTAGAAACTAATACCGGCCTGCCAGGAATAATATCGATATTCACCGCATATTTTTTTGAACTCCTTAATACCCGGCGTTTTATTTCAATTTTTGCATCGGGATATCCCCCTTTCAACATAATTTCTTTGATTTTTTGTTCGCTTAAAGTTTTATAATATTTAAAAAAACGGCCGCCCTTTTTTATGGGGATGGAATCTAGTATTGTTTTAGTCGGTATCACTGTTCCTTTCAGCCCTTGGATATTTACGGTTCCTATATAAATCTTAGGGAAAAAAATAAATTTTAAATAAATCGATTTTTGTTTCTTATTTATTTCGGAAAATACCGAAATATTAGAAAAATAACCCGAAGCATAGAGCATTTTAATGGTCTTTTCAAGGGAATACATAGAGAATCTTTTCCCGTTTTTTATAAAAATAAAATTTTTTATATCTTTCATCGGAATGCCTGGCGGCATTTCATATTTTATCGACCGTATAACGTATTCTTCCGCCGGAATATTGTAAATGCTCGAAGGGTTTTTTGCACAGGAAGTTTTTGTGCAAACCGCATTAAAAAGGCAAAGCGTTAATGCCGAAAGTAATAAAGATACTGCCGTTTTTCTTATATTTATATTTAAATTCGTCTTCATAAAATATTTTAATTTTAACGCATTTTAATAAAATCTGAAATGAAAAACAATATTTCCGCCGACTTCGCTGTATATGTTAGAATTATTCGGAGCAAGTTCGTTGTTCTCCCAGACGCCTATTACGGAAATATGGCGGCTCAAGCTGTATGTCAGGGTTACCGACTGTGAAGATTGAGAAGATACTATATCGCTGTAAGAAACGGAAAGTTTTTTTGTTAAAGATTTAGTAACCGTTACCTGCGGAGCGGCGCTGTGGGTCACGACCGAATACGAAGGCGATACCGACAGGTTCCTGAATCCGAAATAGCTTGAAATTGCTCCGGTAACGCTTCGTTCGACGCCTCCTCCTATAGCGGACGCCGCTTCCGATGCCGCAATTCCGCCTGCCGAACCGGCATAAACTGAAGTTGTAGGCGCGCCTAACGCCAGCATCGACACTATATCGAGTTCCGAAAGCGGCGGGGTAGAAGAAAGATTAACGTTGAAATTTAACAGCGAACCGTTCGCATTCATTCTTATTATATATTGATTTATATGGGTCGCCGCCGCTATGTCGAAAGAAGGGTTAATTCTATACTGGTTATTAAAATCTAAATTTGCGTAGGACAGTTTAAACTTTGTTCCCCTGAAAAATATTTCCCCCTTTTCGGCATTTGCCGTTCCCATTATAATCGGGTCGTAAAGCGTTCCTATGAGATGAAGTTTTGCGCTGAAATCGGTATCTACGATATTATTTTTAATAGAGATGCCTTTATCCGACGTTATTCTGATATTTAACTTAGGATTAAAAGTCCCTATTGCGGAGGGCGATTTAACGATATTGTAATTTTTATAGCTGAGAAGAAACGACGAAAGATTTATTCTTTTATCGTACAGAGCTTTTTTTATATCTACGTCGCCGTATAAGACGGGATTTTCGTTACTGCCGGAATATCCCATATTTCCGTTTATTTTTGCGTAAAAATAGTTTGATTTCCTATAAATAACCGAATTAAAACCTGCCGCAATATTATAGTATGAAGGTTTAAAGTTTTGCAGCCTTATTACTCCGCGGGCGGAAAAAATACCGTTTAACATTCTAAACCGCGCTTTTTTAAGAAGAATCATGTTGTTGTCGAATATCAATCCGGCAAAAATTCTTGAGGCGGTAAGCGACGGATATGCCGAAGTCTCTATAAGCCCTCTTTCTATATCGGCAAAGCCGTATATCCGGGGAGATGCGGCGGGTCCGAAAATATCAGCGGAAGCCGTTATGAATCCCGATGAATTTATTATTTTATCCGATAAAATTCCAAGGATCCACAAATCGGTTCTGTCGTTTAATATAATATGATATTGTTTAGGAGTTATAATGCCCCTGACCTGAAAGTAGTTATTTCCCCCCGTCAACTTAAATCCGCTTAATTCCAGCGTTCCGCCCATGTAAGATATTTTTATATTTTTAGCGTTTTTTAAGAAAAAAGGTCCGTGTTTTAAATAAACGTAATCTAATTTTGAAAATAAATAAGAGTTTTTAATATCGGAAATTTTTCCGCTTCCGTAAATGCCGCCGGATAATATGAACCGGGTTTTGCGGTAATTAATGTTTAATAAATTAATATTCGTTATGAAATGATAAGGATATCCTTTCTTAAGCGATATAACCGCTTTTGTTTTTAGCGAACTCTTTAAAGCGGAAAAATTTAAAGCCATTCCGCCGTTATAAGAAGAAACGCGGATGTCCGCGTTTCCCAATGAATAGTCGCTTACGTAAATACCGTCTATCGCCGCGTTACCGGAAATATCCGGCAGATTAAACGAGCCGCCTATATGCAGATTGACGCTGACATTCCCTTTTATACGATATTTTTTCAGCGGCTTAAAATTTAAATCGGCAAGATTAATCCGGTTTGAGATTATCCTGAGGTCGTAGTTATTATTAATGCGTCCGAAATTCAAACTTCCGTAACCGTTAAAAATTGCGCCGCCGTAAGAACCGTAGAGTTTTTTTACGTTCAAGCTGCTTTTAGTTAATGAAAACAGCAAATTAACGTTTGAAAGATACTGGTTGTATATTTCGACTTTTTTAGAATTCGCCGCTATTTCAAAAACAGGGTTTTCAAGTTCTCCGGAAATCGTTCCGCCGGAATTGAAAGCCGCATAAAGCGGAATAGAAGGCTTTTCGGAAATTAAATGAATATTCGACGCATTAAAATTCCCGCTTATATATTCTTTTTTTGAATTTTTATTCTCGAATATTTCTCCGCTGAAATCAAACGTTCCGTTTTTATTAAATTTTACGTTTTTTTCCTTTAATCGGACGTTTTTAAATAAGACTTTTCCGCTTCCGGTAATATCGACGTCGGCATTTCCTTTATACGAACTTAGATATTTATTTATATAAAGCGTCCTAAATCTGTTCCTGAAACTAAAACGTATATTATGAAAATTTCCGCTTATATTGCCGGCTATAACGCCTGTACCCGAAGGCTCGAAATACCTGTTTTTGTATTTTTCTATTAAGCTTACGGAAGGCAGTTCGCTGTATGCCGACCCGAAACCGATGCTTAAATAGTTCTTGTCATAATTTATTTCTCCTTCGGCCGAGCCTTTTATTATCTTTGAAGAAACACGGATATTTTTTAATAAAACATATTTATCGTTTACTAATACCGCTCCTTTTACCAGAATATTATTTCTATAATTAATATTATATATAGTTCTGCCGGTTCTGCCGGTTCCGGATTTAATCTGCTGGACGGGTTTCTCCAGCTCTATTTTTTCTATATTCCCGACATAAAAATTTCTGCCTAAGCGCAGGAAAGTAACGACATTTCCGCTTGCAATACCTTTAAACTGAGGGGTTTTCTCGGCATCGTAAAAATCTATAAGTTTGCCGACATCGATATTTTTTAAAACCGATTTAAATTTACCCTCTTTTTCTTTAATATTAATAATGCCGGATGATTTTAAACTGCCGTTAAATAATGTTAAATCAATCTTTTTAAAATTTATAATATTATTTTCATTCCTGCCGAAATTTCCGGTGCATTCCACGGTTCCTTTGTTTATATCTCCGCCTGAAAAGACGACGTTTTTAAGATTAAACGCCGCCCCGGCGCTGATTTTTCCGCCAAAATCGCCGGAAGCCGTAAGCTTTGCGCTCAAACGCCCTTTTAAAGCAGGCAGAAAAGTAAAATTTTTAGAAAAGGAAGACAGACTTTTTACATTTAACGAAGTGGCATCGTTAAATTTTTTAATAAATCCCGAAATTTTATTTTTTTGGTTTAATTCCAATATGCCGTCCGACACAGCGGTAAGATAGGAATTGCTCAGGCTTATCCCGCGGTATTTTATGAAATTATTAAAATAATGGATTTCCACCGCTTCCGATTTAAAAATCTTACGCAATTTTAATTTTTTAGATTTTACCAATATATAGGGCATATTATATCTAAAGTATATGCCGCTGTTTTTATATAAAAACGGTATGGGATTAGGTTTTTTATAAGCGGTTAGATCAAATTTTTTTAGATTTAATAAAATATTTTTATCGGCATCGTCTAAACTTAAATTTCCTTCCGTTATTTTTAATTTCTCTAAAGACGCCGAAATAAAAGACCCTGGGTGTTTCTTAAAAATAGTTTTTATGACCGAATCGATATTTTTAAAATTATCGAACCGGCCGTTTTTTATTAATATATTGACTTTAGGGTCTATTATATTAATTTTATAAATAATTATTTTTCGTTGAAAAATATTAAATGGACCGAACGTTATATTAATGCGTTTAACCTTTGCTAAATTTTTAATATTTAAACCGTAAAGGCTTATTTGAGGAGAAAAAACGGAAAATTTTATTTTTTCTAAAGTCGTATTTTTTTTTAGAACCGAGGAAATATATGCGGATAAATAGTTTTTAGCCTTTAAAGCAAAATAAGGCGACGTAATGAATAAAACGGCGCTTGCGGAAATTACGGCCGTTAAGAGTAAGAGGATTAATAAATAAATTTTAAATTTCTTTTCATATTTTTTCATCTATAAATTTATAGCCTACGCCTCTTATGGTTTCTATAAATTTAACCGAACCGTCTATCTCGATATTCGACCTTAATCTCCTGATGTGGACGTCTACCGTTCTCGGTTCGACGAATGAATTGTTTCCCCAGACATTATCCAGCAGTTTTTCCCGCGAAAAAACATCTCCGGCGTAAGTCATTAAAAAGATAAGAATTTTAAATTCTATGGGGCTGAGTTTTATCTCGGTATTTTTTACCGTTACGCTGTGTTTGCTAATGTTTACGCTGATATTTTTAAACATGTACCCGCCCGACGCATCTTTGTTTTGCTTATTATTATTAACTTTAACGGCAGGCATTCTTTTTAAAATAGCGCGGACGCGGGCAAGGAGTTCATTTACTGAGAAAGGCTTGATAATATAATCTTCGGCGCCGGCTTCAAAACCCAATATTTTATCTACTTCTTCCTGTTTTGCCGATAAAAATATAACTGGGACTCCCGACAAGCGGGAATCCTGTTTTATTCTTTTGCAAACTTCGTAACCGTTGATATCGGGGAGCATAAGGTCGAGAATTATAATGTCGGGCTTAACGACCTCGGCAATTTTAATTCCGTCGAACCCGTTAAATGCAAATTCCACATTATAACCTTCTTTGGCAAGATTATATTTTAAAAGTTCTACGAGATCGGATTCGTCGTCTATTACAAGAATATTGACTTTGCTCATAATAAATAATACAACATAAAAATCCGATTCTGTCAAGCCAAAATCCGGGGATATTACCTTACCTTACTTTTTGTATTATTGCCTTTGGAATTGTTTTGTTTTTTTGCGTAACCGTGCCGCGGCTGAAAATTCCTGCTGCCGGCTGAGGCCGGCGTTCTTTCCCCGTAAATTTTCCTGCCTCCCTGCCTTTGAGACAATGAATTATGCGGTTCGGCAGGAATATTTGCCGGCGGAACAAAGCTGTCGAATAAAACCTTTGGTATCTCGCGTTTTATAAACCGCTCTATTTCTTTCAAGTAGCGAAGCTCTTCCTTATCTACTAACGAGATAGCCTTTCCGCTGCTGCCGGCGCGCCCTGTACGCCCTATGCGGTGGACGTAATCTTCAGCCGCATTAGGCAGTTCAAAATTTACGACGTGCGGCAGCCGGTCGATGTCTATTCCTCTTGAGGCAACATCGGTTGCAACAAGCGCCGTTACCGAGCCGTCTTTAAACTGCGCCAGAGCCTTAGTGCGCGCAGGCTGGCTTTTATTTCCGTGTATAGCGGATGCTGAAATTCCGTCAGCGGCCAGTTTATCTGCTAGGCGGTTAGCGCCGTTTTTCGTGCGGGTAAAAATCAATACCTGTTTCCATTTATGATGCTTGATAAGATGCGATAAAAGATGGCTCTTCAAGCGCTGGGAAACTAAATGTACGCTCTGGTCAACTAATTCCGAAGCGGCATTGCGTTTTGCGCCTTCTACGAAAACCGGATTATGAAGAACGGAGGCGGAAAGGGTTTTGATTTTTTCGGAAAAGGTCGCGGAAAATAATAAGTTCTGCCGTTGTTTAGGCAGAAGCGCGATAATTTTTTTAATATCGACTATAAATCCCATATCCAGCATCCTGTCGGCTTCATCCAGCACGAAGATTTCGACGCCTGATAAATCGACTGTTTTTTGTCCGACGTGGTCCAACAGGCGTCCGGGGGTCGCCACGAGTATATCCACATTACGGCGCAGGGCTTTTATCTGAGGCACGATGCTCATTCCTCCGAACACCGCCGTAGATTTTAACGGAAGATATTTTCCGTATGTTTTTACCGATTCTTCTACCTGTGCGGCAAGTTCGCGCGTCGGCGCCAGAACTAAACAGCGCGGTCTGCCCGAGCGGGAAACCGCTGCGGGTTTTTCGGCGAGCAGGTGCAGTATAGGAAGCGTAAAAGCCGCCGTTTTACCGGTTCCGGTCTGTGCTCCGGCCAGCATGTCCGACCCGGCCAATACCGCCGGGATAGCTTTCGCCTGAACGGGGGTCGGATTTTCGTATCCGGCATCAGCGACGGCCTGCATTATGGGTTTTGACAAATTTAAATCTTTAAAACCTATTTCCTTATCGATTTCCTTATTTACGTTATCGGATAGTTTAGGCGATTTCGCAGCATAATTTTTTTTGTTTTTGAACATTTTTAGACATTCCTCCATTGTGAGTTTAAAATTATTATACAAATTAACACTGCATCTAGTTTTCGAGGAATATTTACGGGAATACCGGGGATTAACTTTAACAATGTCGATAGTGTATTTTTTATTATACGATTATTTTAAAAAATAATCAAAGTTTTTTATTTATTTATCTTTAATTTTTAATTTAATTTTAAATGCCGACTCTTTTAATTTTTCTTTAACTTCTTTTTCTATAAAGAAATTAATCTTATAAATATAATAAATTATTTTGCTTTTATATAAATAAAGTTTGTAATTTTCTCTTTTAACTGCGCCGAATCTTTGCTTATAGTCTTCTCCTCCCTTGAGAAAATCGAATTCTTCGTATTTTTTGCCTATAGCCTCTTTTATAATATAATAAGTTAAAACTACGCCCGGATGAAAATTGGAATATTCCGGGTCGAATCCCGGCAGATATACCTGCCTTTTATTTCCGGAATCGAAACAAACCGCCGATGAAATAATCTTTTCTTTGCCGCTGTTGCCGCCGCTTGTTTTTTCGTTAAGCGCCAGAAAAGACAGCGCAATTTTATTTTTGTTATATAATACGGTAAATAAATCCGTAAAAAATTTTTTTATTTTTTTATTATAAAATACCCCTTTTTTCCCTTTTTCGTTCCATCTTTTTTGGTGCAGGTCGAAAAAACAGTTTAAATATTTCTCAAATAAAGATTTATCTACAGCCGAAGAGCCTATAAATCCGATATTATTTTTTTCCGCTTTTTCGACCCTGTTTAAAATATTATATCTTTGTTTAGAGTTAAAACGCTTCATATAGTCGTCCATACCGTCCGGCAGATTAAAATAATAACAGCAACCGCTTTCTTTATAATTCAATTTTAAACCGTAATACTCGGAAACGCTTTTTTTAATGCCGTTAAGCAGTTCCCCTGAAACCTGCTTCATGTAAATTATATCCGCTATTTTATTATTTACGATTTCCCCGAATATTTCGGAATAAATTCTTTCTTTATCGGCATCTTTTTTTACGATAATGCCAAGATAATCGGAATAATCGCCGCTAATAAATATAAGCGATTTAAAGAATAAAAAAAATCTCTTCAGAAAAAAAGGGGCTAAAGCTTCTAATTCATTGGCATCGTTATAAACGGCTATTATAAAAAGACTGTCCTTGCCGCGCAAAAAATATTTTATCCACAGAAAATTCCAGTCAAATGAAAGAAAAACGTTTTCGTTAAGGCCTGATTTCAATAAATCGTTCCATTCGCTTTCTATATTTTGAAATTCTTCTATACTGCGGATAATTTTTATCATTTCTGCGGTTAAAATTTAATTTTTTATTATAACATTTCTTCGGCATTTATAAAAATTATTTTATAACCGTTTTAAGTAGGAATCAGTTAAGCCTTGATTGGCGATTTAAATAGTGGTATTATATCGCATAGTAGGTTATCCGGTAATAATCTAACTTACCCTTATAAGATTTCATCTAAATTAAAAAACGATTTTTTTTATGAATATTATAAAAAAAACAAAGGGCAAGTCCTCCTCGATATCTAAATCGGATAAACTTCAGATATTAGCGATGCACGTTTTCTTTTTATTTCTGGTCTGCATCGTGCTTTCCGTTTTTATATACGAAAGCATAAGCCTGAAAAAAACAGTCGCAAGACGCCTCCAAGCCGCTTCAAAACTAACGGCTTCCGATGTATCTTCCGCAATTAAAACTCAAATAGATGCCCATTTCCACGACCTTAAATTTTTAAGAACGGATTTTTTAAATATAAACGACGGACATCTTACTCCTAACGCGCAAGCATTGCATGTTTTTAAGGATTTCAAAAAATATCACCCCGGTATTGCGGCTATTAACATTCTTAATCCGTCGATGAGCAGAATAGTCTGGTCGAGTTACGGAAAAGACCAAACTTTAAATATAAAAAAAATTATTTTTACTCCTTTATCCGGCTATCCAAACCGTTATATAGGAACGCTTTATTTTCAAAAAACCGATAATAAATGGGTTATACCCATGAACGAACGTATAGTCAATAGAAACGGCAAGATATTAGGCTTCGTCGGCTCTCCTTTCATACTTTCAAATTTTAATTTAATAAATACCCCGAAATATATCGAAACTACTCTCATAGAAACGGCAGGAGGCAGAATAATATCCTCATGGAAAAACGGCAGGCGGCAGAATAACTTATACAATATGCCGGAGGTTGCGGGCAGCGTAACGCAAAAAATACAAGGCTACCCGTGGTTTATCAAAGCTGGATGGACAAAGTCCGCCTTTGAAAAATTTTTCTGGAATAAGGAGCGCATTTATCTGTTAACGGCGTTTTTGCTCATACTTATATTCATTGCGATAGACGTAATATCGAGAATTGCTTTTGAACGCCTAATGCGCCTGAAAAGATATCAGGACGCTGCAATAAGCGTGCAGGAGGATGTTTTATCGCTGAAAGACGCCGAAAGCATATACAGGCATATCGTCGATATAATAGTTGCCAAAACGGACGCCATAGGGTCGGTTTTAGCCGTTCCCGACGAGGAAAAAGGTTGCTTTATACCCATCGCCGCTTGCGCAGACGATGCCGAACATGAAAAAACCCTCATGCAGTTAAAACCTTCAATTAAAAGCGGCGATATTTTAGGGAATATGCCGGCTTCTATCGTTTACAGGGAAAAAAAGATACTTGGGCCTTTGCATAAATTAGACCCGGTTATAATAGAAAAATACCCCTCGTTTTCAAGAGTAAAGAGCTTGATGGCCTTCCCTATATTTCAAAATTTAGATTACGGCCCCGCAGCGGTTTTAGATATTCAGTCTAATTCAAAGCATTATTTTACTAAAGAAATGAAAACTATAATTACGCAGGTTACAAATTCCTTAGGCATAGCTCTCAATCAGCTCGACATTAAACGCCGTTTGGCATTAGAAGCGCAACATCAGCGGCGGCTTACAGAATTTAACTTTTTTTTAGCGCAGATGAATCAGCTGATAAGCAGAACAGAAAATGAAAAAAGCCTCCTCGACTCTATTTGCAATATGGCGATAAATTATACCGGCTTAGAATTAGCCTGGATAGCGAAGCCGGACGAAAAAGGAAACATCCGCTTTATATCCCATTTTGGAGCGCCGGGTTTCGTGGATAACTTACATATTTCCGTAAATCCCGATGTGCCGGAAGGATATTCAAGCGTCGGCAGGGCATGGCGTTCTGGGAAGCCGGTTTACGTTCCTTCATTCAGAAACGATGCTTCTATGCGTCCATGGCTCGAAATAACCGAAGCGTTCGGCATATTATCCAGCGCTTCTATGCCTATATTAAGAGGCGGCGTTATCTGGGCGGTATTAACACTGCTTCACTCGAAAGAAAACTTTTTCGACGAAGACCTTAAAAACCTAATGGAAGAAATTGCCTTAGATATAGGATTCGGTTTAGACAGGATAGACCTTATAAATAGTAAAAAAATAGAAACTGATATAAAAAACTCTTTTCTAAGCAATACTTCGGCGGGCATTACGCTCGCCAGCTATCCCGACAGGGTTTTTCTCGAGGCAAACGATACTTTTCTCAATATATTGGGCTATCCTAACATCGAATCTTTACAGAACCATAATGCAAGAGAGGTTTATCCCGATGACGCAACATATGCAAGAGTCGGGGAACTTGCCCGAACGATATTGGCGGAAGGGAAAGGTTCTGCCCGCGATATACCGGTCGTCAGGACGGACGGCACTACTATTTACGCGGACTTTTACGGACAAAAATTAAAAGAATTAGTTAACGGCAAAGAGCAAATATTATGGACGATGATAGACATTACCGAAAGGCACCGGCTGTCGGAAGAACTGTCGTATCAAGCCTTCTACGACGAACTTACCGGGCTTCCAAACCGCCGCTCTTTATCGCTCGAACTGGAAAGGGCTATAGCAAGAACCGGCCGCCGTAAAACATTTCTTGCCGTTGCTATAACAGACATCGACGACTTTAAGCCTATAAACGATAAATTCGGACATCTTGCCGGAGATAACGTGCTGAAAATTATTTCGGAAAGATTAAAAGACGTTCTGCGCAAAACGGATTTTATAGCCAGACTCGGCGGAGACGAATTTGTAGTTATAATCGAGGATTTTAATAATAAAGCCGAGCTTGAAAAAATATTGGTAAAGATTGAAAAAAAGATTAAAGAAGTTATAGTTTTAGAAGACCGAAGCGAAATAGCGACAGACATAAGCATGGGTATTTATATATACGACGGCTCTCTTAAAGACAAAGAACCGCCTACCTCCGACAATATTTTACGCTATGCCGACCAGGCATTATACGAGAGCAAAAACAACAAGGCCGACCGCTTGCGTTATTATGCTTTCTATGGAGAAGCTTTCCCGCATATGGAAAATAAAATGCAGAAACTTTTAAAAGACGGCAACCTCTTGGTTTATTATCAGCCTATTATGAATAATTTTACGGGGGATATAGCCGGAGTGGAAGCTCTTGCGCGCTTATGCGATAACGGAAATATAATTTCTCCGTATAATTTTTTGCCTATGCTGAACGAAAAAGATTTGTTTAATTTAAGTAACGATGTATTAACAAAAGCACTTAAAGAATTGTCCGAAATCGGTAAGCCCGCCGAAAAATTATGGGTCTCGATTAATATCGACCCGAAATTCATTTCCGAAGAATATATTTTATCCTTAAAAGACATACTGAAATCCTGCTGCGACACTTCTAAAATAGTTTTAGAAATTCTTGAAACGGGGGATTTTCTCGGTAAAGATAAAGCTATGCAGTATATAAAAGCTATGAAAGATTTAGGGGTAAAGGTTGCATTAGACGACGTCGGAAGCGCTTATTCGTCGCTTATGCGCCTTAAAGAACTTCCTGTGGACGAAATAAAATTAGACCAGTTCTTCGTCAGGACTTTGGAGGAAAATCCGCGCGACCTTCATTTTATCCAGTCGATATTAGAACTTGCCGACGAAAAAAAAGTCGATTTAGTGGTGGAAGGCGTCGAAACTGACGATATATTAGATGCTCTCTCGGTAATGGATATAGATTATCTGCAAGGCTATGCTATCGCGAAACCCATGCCGCCGGATAAACTTAAATCTTTTTTGGCGGATAAACCTTTGAGCCGTATAAAGCATCCTATGAGTTTTCTCGGATTATACGCTATAAAGATAGTTTCTTATCGTGATATAAAAAAAATTATCAGGCATGACCCTTATTTAATAGACTATAAAAATCTTGCCGGCAGTAAAAATTGCCCTATAACGAATGCCATGTTATCCTTAAACGTTCCCGTAAATCATATTCTCTACGACTTGCATTACAGATACGACAAAGCTATAGCCAAATTGGGCGAAGCATTAAAAGCGTCGGGAAATGCGGATTGGGGTCCGTTAGAGCGTATCAGCGAAGAGTTCGAAAGGGAGATACTTTTCAAATATTATGAACACAAAAACGAAAATTCAAGACTCAGTTGATATCTGCGATATTCCC